>CAZBCB010000190.1:0-6289 GCA_964489905.1 uncultured Bacteroidales bacterium | reverse complement strand
TTAAATATTTATTGTGTTTCTATTGACTAATCTCGGATAATATAAACTATAACACCAATTTTTGTTCAAAGTGTTGTCCTCCTCCGGTTATCCGTAATATATAAATTCCTCCCGGAATACCTTCTGTATTGAATGTTTTTTCATTATATACCAGCGGTCTGTCAATAAGGTATTTCAGATGCACTCTTCCGTTAAGGTCAATTAACTGAATCCGGATATTTTCATTTACCGGTGCAGCAAATGAAACAGTTATTCTATTTTCATCATGTTTAACCGTGCATTGAAACGGATCCGATTCTTCCTTCCTTAAAAAACTTACAGAATAATCATTTACTAGTTTCAGATCGCCAAAAACCGAGGCATTATAATAACTGACATTTCTTTCAAAATCAGAATCTCCCGGAACAAATTTTGAACCTATCATATTTTGCCTTGTATTACCCGCATCATTGTCATTATATGCCAGTGACCATCCCATAAGCTTATTTTCAGTGAGGGTTACCGGAGTGTTTTCTCCACCGGAAACATAAGAATCATTAAAGATTTTAATTTCATATTCATAATGATAGACATTTGCCGAAACACGTCTCATTTTATAATTGATGTGGTCATCAAGCCTTTCCCAGCCAAAAGAACCGTTGGCATAACAGACATGTCCCGAGGTATCCATATGATAAGCAAACGCTTTATGGGAATTGGCATAATTCACATCACGTGAATGGTTCTCATCAATAAAAATTTCCGTACAGTCATAATTATAAATATTGCTGCAAACGTCTGCAATGTTGGTATCCTGTAATCTTAACGAATCATCAGTAATTTCAATTAAAAGATATAAACGTTCAGCAGTCCATAGTGCCTTAAATCGCCCTTTATAATCAGATTCGCTGTATGCAGGCCCAATCCATGTCTGGTCAACAGGTGCCCATACTGCGCGATGCCAGCAATTATCATCACCAATACCATCAATTATGGGGATAGTATCTGTATGAAGAGCTTCATAATAGCCCTGGGGCCAGTTAGCAGGATCGGTTGCATGACAAAAACCAAATGAGAAAAGTATTATCACGGAAAATAAAAGATTACGTATCATATTTTTACATGAATATTTGATGACAAAGTAAGCAGAATATTTGTAAATTCTCTGAATCTGCAGTAAATATTTTCTGTTTTTTTAACCGAACGAACCGGCTGGCAGTTTATTATTCAAAAAAGGTAGTGTCAGACAGTGTCATACAGGCAGCAAACCAACCGCGAATGCCATGATGAAAATTGGTAATAACATTATCCTGCTCGATATCAAAAAAACCTCCGCGCCATGATGTTTCAAGAAGCAGGGAACGTATAAAACGCTGATGTTCATTACTTAGAGAATACTTTTTTCGTATTATGATGGTATTGCGGGGAAAAGAAATGATTAACCGATCAGGCGCAAATTCTTTGCCAGGATCGATATAATCTAAAGAATAATAGACTTCTGAGGCAGTACAGGAGGTATATAACCGGCAGTATTCGGGCACGGACGACCAGTCATAGTATACCTCGGTCATTGAAGCACCCTCACTATTACTCAGTATAAAGCGATACAGGCTATCATATTCAACAATTGCAAAAGATTCAAGAGGTGTAACAGGAACCATTTCAGCATAAGCTGTATCGGTAATACCGCCTGATGAAATAATGAGTTGGTATAGATTACCTGCTGCCGCCCTGAAAGGAACGGTTGACACATACCTTCCCTTCTCCACCGTGTCTTCTACAAAACTGAAATGCTGAAATCCATCGCTTATTTCTATCATTGCACCTGAAATACCTTCAGGTTGAAGATTAAAACCATCTGAAGATTTGTATAATTTTACTTCCTGTTGTTTAAATTCATTGGTGATGATACAGTCAGCCACGATAAATCCGTCAGATGACTGAAAGTCCCATTCTGTTTGCTTTTCACATGACACCAGCATTAAAAATGCGCATATTATTATATTAGCAATAAACCTCTTCATCAAAATTTCAGATTATATGTCAATGAAGGCATAAATGAATAAATATATCTGTAAGTTGTTACAAGCTCTGAAGGATTCGATGTATCAGTCGGTATATAATATTTACCATCATCTCCTATGGTTTTACTGAAATATAAAAAGGCATAATTGTGTGCCGAAAAAATATTATATAATGTTAACGTAATAAAATGTTCGAAAATACCTTCCTTCTTATTAAGCCTCCATACCGAGCTCAGATCAACCCTTTTATAGTCGGGAAATCGGTCATTATTCAGGGAGGCATAATAAGGTACCTGTATCCCTCTGTAATAATAAAAAGCTGTAGGGGTTGAAATTGCCATCCCCGAGGCATACAATATATTTAAATTAATCGTCCATCTTAATTTTAACCTGTAATCAAGCGTAAGCGAAAAATCGACCGGTTTATCCTGGTGTGCCGGATAGCGTTTATTGTTATTCAGGCCATTTATTTGTAAAAAACTGCGGTTATATCCATAAGATATTTGCCCGGAAAGTTTGCCTGCTGTTTTCTTCAAAGCAAATTCAAAACCATAAGCATAACCGTCTCCCTGACGCAATTCTCCTTCAATGTATGGATTGAGAAACATTTCAGCATGCGGGCTGTATCCGATCTGATTATACATTCTTTTATAATAGACATCTGCCATCAGGTCAAGTTTAATCTTATGCCATTCTTTAATATAACCTGCATTATAAACATCGGCATATTGAGGTTTAATGTTCGGACCTGACGGCAGCCATACTTCAAGGGAGTTAAAAGGGCTTATACTGTTGTTAATCAGATTGATATGCTGAACAGGGCGGTTATACGACAGTTTAACTGAAGAAAATGAACCGGTTTTTATTGATAATGAGAGCCTTGGTTCAATATTGCTGGTGGAATAATATCTTTCTCCTTTGGCGTATGAATTACGGGATACCGGATTGTAATTCTCGTCATATACGATGCTGAAAGCTTCACCATAATTACTCCAGTTTAAAATTCTGAATCCATAGTTCAGCCAAAGCCATCCTGCAATTTTTTGTTCATTACCGGCATAAAGCACGAGTTCACTTGAATTTGCCTGAGAAACGCTATTCTGTGTGGCTGCATTATCAGTGATGAAATTTCCCGGATTAAAGAAGTATCCGCTCAGGTTAAAACCATATTTTATTTTACTGTTCACATTATAATACCATATGAATTCCGATTCCAGATTTGTACTCTGAATATGTGAATTCCAGTATGTCTTGTTTTCATAGTCAGTATATAAAGCATAATCAAAATTACTTGCATAAAAAGTGGTATTAGAAAAGAGCCTGTTTCCATATACATGATTCCAGCGCAGGGTTAGTGAATAATTGCCCCATTCAATGCCTTTGCTGGTTCTGTCTGGTTTGGTGATATATGCATCCTTGCCGGCAAATAATGTAAGAAAAATACGGTCGCGTTTGCCGATAATAAAATTGAATTTTGTGGTAAAGTCAGTGAATTGAAAATCTTTAATATTTTTATTCAATCGTTTAAGAAAAAATCCGAATTGTGAGCGGCGAATGGAAACAAAATAAGAGCTCTTGTTTTTCTTAAATGGTCCTTCTACACTCAGGCGTGTTGAAATAAGCCCTATGCTTGCGCTTCCCGAAAAATGATGCATATTGCCATCGCGGGTGCGGATATCAATAACTGATGAAAGACGTCCGCCAAATTCAACAGGATAACAGGCTTTATAAATCTCAACATTTTTAACGGCTTCCGGTATTATGGGTGTATAAAATCCGAGCAGATGAGACGGATTAAATAACGGTGCTTCATCTATCAATATCAGATTTTGATCACGGTTACCCCCTCTTACATTGAAATAGGATGATCCATCGTTCTGAAAGCTTATGCCGGGCATGTTGTCGAGTGTTTTTAACATATCTGTTTCGCCTGCCGGTGCGGCATGAAATCTGATTTCAGCAGGATTTACCCTATCGTGTGCCGTATGTGATTTTAAAATTATATCTTCACGGGGGGCTGCATTAATAGTGATTTCTTCAACACTAAAAGGTATTGGCTTAAGTGAAATATTCCAGCTAATGTTCTTTTCCAGTGTAAAAGAAAATCCCTTAACCATATACCCAAGATATGATGTTTCAAGAGTATATGAACCCGCAGGAAGGGTAAGTGAAAAATATCCGTAATTATTCGTAAGGGTGCCAATGCCTCTGTCTCTGATGTAAACAGAAGCACCAATTAAAAATTCATTATTCGCTGAATCTGTAATTATTCCGCTGACAGTATAAAACTCTGGCTTCTGTGGTTTCTTTTCTTCTTTCACTTCCATCCGGGGCTTGAGCACAAAATATTCATTAACAATGCTATATTGTACTCCGGCCTGTTTAAATACTTCTTCAAGCACCTTTTCAACAGGCTTACCGTTCATCCTCAGGTTAATCTTTGCCTGAAGGGGAATAACATTAGGATTATAAGAAAACTGAATATTGGTTTTTTGGGAAATATCTTTCAGTACGACCTCAAAGGGTACATCCTCATAATTAACATTTATTTTTTTTCTTAAATCTGCTTGCTGAGCATAGCCATTTAATAAGGCACAAGATAGCCCGACGAATAACACTACTTTTTTGTAAAAATTTTTATGCATGAGGAACTTCAACATCCTTTACCACTGATGACTATTTGTTTACCTCGCGTAGAAACAGAAAGGTCTAATGTTTCCTTAAGAACTTTTATCACAGAACCAAAGCTCTGGTTTTCAAAATGAACAGTAATAGTACAATTTTGTACATGGGGCTCGGCAATTATAGAATAGTGATAAGTATTTTCAAGAATTTCAATCACCTCAACCAAAGGAGAATTATTAAAATCAATAATTTTCGTTTTCCATGCCATATCATTTTTATCGACAACAGGCTGTTTAGTGATTACCATCCGTTTTTTGTCGAATGTGCCTGTTTCACCCGCATAAAGTGTGTCAGCCTTTTCAGGCTTACTGGTGTTATAAAGAAGGACTGTGCCTTCGGTAACGGTTATTTTTATTAAGGGTTTGTCTTTATATGCCTTTATATTGAATTTCGTACCCACCACTTTTACTTTAGCCTGACCTGTATAAACATAAAATGGTAATTGCTTGTTTTTGTTTACTTCAAAAAAAGCTTCCCCTTTGAGGTTAATATTTCTGTGAGTTAATCCAAATCCCTTGTAATATGAAATTTTTGATCCGGCGTTTAATGAAACCATTGAACCATCGGGTAATTTAATAACCGACATGGCTGCTGTGGGTGCTTTTTCAATTTTTATACGGCTAATCTGAATACCCCAGAGTGCAAGAGTGGATATAAGAATCACAGAGGCTGCAATCTGTAAAATTCTTGAGATGCTGATGACTTTTGTCTTCTTAATTTGCAATGCCAATTCAAGTTTTTTCCATTCCTTTTCAAGGTTAATATCTTCCTTCCCTGCTGCTTTTCCGGTTAAATTCCACAGTTTTGCAAAAGCATCAAATTCTTTACGATGGCTGCCTTCCGCTGAAAGCCATTCGTCAACATATCTGCATTCTTCATCAGTGGCTTCACCTGCAAAATATTTTGGCAGCAGGGCTATGGGGTCAATATGTTGGTTGCTGTTTTCCATAGTTTCCTCATGATTAACACACCTTACCTTTCATTTACCCTTATAATTGACTTATATTTTTTAAAACAAAAAGTAAAAAAACATATAAATAATCCTTTAGCTCTTCTTTAAGTAATTTTAAGGCTTTCGACATTTGTGACTCTACTGTTTTAACGGAAATATTCAGATATGCTGCAATCTCAGCATATTTTTTACCTTCAAAACGGTTAAGTTCAAACACTTCCCTGCATTTTTCCGGTAAACTTTGTAAAGCCGATTTTATCCTGCTTTCCAGCTCTGCTGTTTCCATTGTATCGGAAAAAGCATATTCATCAGGTTTATGCTGCAAATTATCGACAGTATCCTGCGATACATATTTCTTGTTGTCTCTCAGGTAATTCATACTGCGGTTATAAACTGCAGTAAACAGATATGATTTGGCTGGCTTTTCCCAATCAAAATCCGCGCGGTTTTCCCATAACTTTATAAATACATTATGAACAATTTCTTTGCTGGCATCTATATCTCCCACGTATTTCATTGCAAAATAAGATAAAGCTCTGAAATGTTCGTGAAAGAGCTTTTCAAAATAAATCAGCTGTATTTTTTCGTCGGCTGCCAAGATCAGCAATAATAGTCAGTTAGTCAGTAAAAATAATACATATAAATATGA
>CAZBCB010000189.1:0-6297 GCA_964489905.1 uncultured Bacteroidales bacterium | reverse complement strand
AGGATTAATTTAATGGTTGGTTATGGTTTTTATGATATTTTTGAAAAGTTAAATGTGTATCCGACAGGTGAAATTGGGCTTTATTTCAGATTTTAAAGTCTAAGTATTACATATTGCCTGAGACTGCCTTATTACCTGTTGGAAACACTGTTATAATTTTTAAATGACTGAACTACAGGGAATATCACAGAGAAGTCATCAAGGAAATTTGATTAAAAATTTTTTATTTGAGAAAAGCCAGCCATATTGAGAGTAATCTGAAATCAAATAAAAAACAATGATAGGGAACCTTCTTTGTAAAGGAACATATATAAAACCTTTAATCAAAAAATAATGAACCATACTGACTTGTTCAAATCAAAACTGATTTTATCCATTTTAGCATTACTAATAATAATTGCGATGCGTGTAAAATGCCTGCCTCCGGGCTATGAAGACCGTTATATAGAAGGATTTCGCTACGGACTTTTTGTACCGCCCGATTACAATCCTTCAAAAAAATATCACCTGATGTTATACCTGCACGGATACTCTGATACAACATCATGGAATTTTTCGTGGTACCAGCCTGAATTTCAGGCTCAGTATCCAACCATTGTCCTTACCCCTAAATGCCTTACCAGTTATTCGGGCGGATGGGGAACGAGCTGGGATATGCAGGAGACCTATGCTATCAGCATGGCCTTCAGGGCACTTGATTCAACCCGTAAGTATTACAATATTGACCCTTCGCTGATGCATGTGGGAGGAACATCAATGGGTGGGTTTGGTACCTTATATGTCCTTGCCAGCCGGCCGGGCATGTTTGCCTCAGCCTATGTAATATGCGGTGGCGGAAATCCGGTAACGGCACCTCTGATTAAAAATACACCGCTGTGGATTTTTCATGGAGACAAAGATCCTATTGTGCCGGTAAGTCAATCGAGAAACATGTTTCATGCCATAATCGATGCTGGCGGAAGGTTAGTGCGTTATACCGAATATCCCGGGGTGGCACATAACAGCTGGGAAAATGCCGGGCGTGAAAAAACACTCGATCCATGGCTCTTTTCACAGCAACTGGGTTCAAAACATGGTATTCCTGAGGCTATCGGGAATTTTTCATGCCATCTGAACGAAAACAATAAGCCGCTGTTGCAATGGAATGCTCCGGCAAATCAGAATCAGAATGACAAAATGGTATGGTGTTACAGAATATACAGAAACGGGGAATTAATAGCGACTATCGACAGAGATTCAACTCATTTCACTGATGATTCAGCTTTGCCCGGAACAAACTATACCTACACCATTTGTGCCATGAATTATTATTTTAAAGAATCAGCACCATCACAGGTATCAATTACGATGTAAACATTGATTAAATAAACCCCGGATTATTTGTTATTAATAATCTTATTTATAATTTCATGGTATTAATGCGGTATATTACCATGAAAAAGTTTATCCGTTGGCTTTTAATAGTTGTTATTCTGGGAGGCGGAGGTTATTTGGCATGGCATCTGCTTAGCCCTTACAAAAACGTTGAAGCTTATTCGGTTATTCCTGCCAGGCCTGTATTTATAATAGAAACTGATAATTCATACAGGATGTGGGAAAGCCTGACCAAAAACAAAATATGGGAAGTACTTAGCAAACATTCTTTGTTTGCACGTTTTGGAAAGGGTATAAACATGGCAGATTCAGTGATTCAACGAAATGATTTACTGGCAAGGTATATCGGAAAACGAAATATGATCGTTTCCATGCACATCCTGAGAAATGGTGGTTATGATTTTGCCTATGCCATCGACCTTGAAAGAATTTCAAAACTTCTGCCCGTAAAAGATTTTATCAACGGTTTTCTGGAAGATTATAAAATCGTAACCAGTTCTTTTGAAGGACAGGATATTCATCAATTGCGTAGTAAGAAAGAAAATCAGATAATTTATTTATCTTTTCTTAATAATATTCTGTTAGCATCATTCAGTAAAGAACTTATTGAATCAGCTATATTACAGCTTAAAAATCCCGGCCTTGCCAGGGACTTTAACTTTTTTGCAATTCGCGAAAGAGTAAAAGAAAAAGGTTTATTCCGCTTTTATATCAGTTATGCCCAATTGGATGATTACCTCAATACCATGCTGGTTTCGGCAAACCCCAATATTCGCCAGTTAAGCAAAAGTTTGTTATACTCAGGGCTTGCTTTCGACATAAAAGGAGGCAATCTTATTGCATGTGAAGGATATACAAATTTTAACGACAGCATAGTATCAGCATTCAGGGCTATGATCCGTTCGGGTAGTGGTAAAACTGATCTGCCAGATGTATTACCGCAGCAAACTGCCTCTTCGGTTTCACTGGGTTTTGAAAAATTCACGGTTTATTATGATAATTTGCTGGCCAACCTTCAGGAAGTGCCAAAGAGCTATGCAGAAAACGAAGCAACAATCAAACAGATTGAAAAATACCTGAAAATTGATATCCGTAAAAATATAATGGATTGGATTGCTGACGAAGTCGCCATGGTTCATATTGCACCTATGGGTTTGGGCAGGGATAACGAGTTTGCCATAATGCTGAAAACCAAAAATATCAATGATGCCCGGGAAAATCTCGACTACGTGATGAAGCAGATTAAAAAACGTACACCGGTTAAGTTTCAGGAAGTTGAATATAAAGGTTATGTCATTAATTACCTTTCAATGAAAGGTTTTTTCAAAATATTACTCGGAAAATATTTCCAGAAACTTGAAAAACCATATTATACTTATATTGGTGATTATGTAGTATTCAGCAATCATCCCCAAACACTGAAAGTAATTATTAATGGCGTAACTGAAAAAAAATTACTGGCTGATGTTGAAGATTATAAACCCTTTTCAGGTAATTTCAGCCGCAGGTCGAACATTCTGGCCATCATCAATACCGAACAATTTCTGAAAAGCATCAGAAATCAGGTAACACCTTCAACATGGACAAATATTGAAAATAACAAGGAATATATTTTGTGCTTTCCTTATTTTGGTTTCCAGCTTGAAGCTGACGGAGCCGTATTTAAAACTAATCTTATGGTGCAGTTCAGCGAAAAACGTACAGAAGAAATAATTGAAGATATTGTTATTCCGGCAGATTCCGTTGCGGCAAAAGAAGATTCAATAAGTAATGTGGAAAGCATAAATGAAGAAACACTGGAAGATAGAATAAATAAAATGCTTTCAGCAGCTGATGATTTTGTTGCTGATAATCCCAATCTGAACAAATACAGGGAATTTTACCCCGACGGGAAAATAAAGGTTGAATTTGAACTGAAAAACGGTTTCAGGCATGGCAGTTATACCGAATATTATGAAAACGGAAAAATTAAAATTAAGGGTCAATATGTGAATGATCAGAAAGATGGGATATGGAAGATATATGATGAAAATGAAACCCTTCTGATGAAAACAAAATTCAGGGCCGGAAAAGCAGAATAAAGCCATCCAGTCTATCAATTATCCGGGATTAGTCAATAAAAACACAATAAATATTTAAATATGTTATTGCTATTGACTTACCGGGAAAATCCTGACATTTAAAAACCATTCACTCTGTTATTTAGAAATGATCAGATGTTTTTTGTCGATTTGTCAATTTGAAAAATCAATAGAATAATCGGGATTATTTCTTCATTACGTCAATCACGTAAAATTAATACGTAATTTATTTTAAATAGATAAAACATGAAATATTATGAAGTATTTTCATGCAATAAAAAGGCTAAAAAATGACAGATATATCGACTGATTACATGGGATTGCAATTAAAAAATCCCATTATTGTTGGCAGTTGCAGTCTCACAGGTACTTCTGAAACAATCAGACAGCTTGAGGAGTGCGGAGCCGGAGCAATAGTACTGAAATCAATCTTCGAAGAAGAAATTACACGGTCCACATCCGGCATAAAACATAAAGAGCACCCAGCAAAATCCGGTAGCAAAACATACCTGACAGAGCCTTCAGAATATATCAGCCACCATGCAAAAGCAGATAAAGTAACTGAATATCTTAATTTAATTGAGGAAGTTAAAAGAAATATTACTATACCGGTTATAGCCAGTATTAATTGCCGCAGTTATGGCAGGTGGAGCAGTATTGCTGGTGAAATTGAGAAAGCCGGAGCAGATGCTATTGAGCTGAATGTTTGTGTCAATGCACACAACCATCAACAAAAGAATTGTGAAAAAGACCTTGAGAATATAATTAAAAGCGTGCTTGCAGAGGTAACAATACCTGTTTCAGTAAAGCTAAGCTACATGTACACCAACCTCCGGGAAACCATTCTTAAAGTATGTTTTTCGGGCATCAAAGGCATAGTGCTTTTCAGCAAGCCATATTTCATTGATTTTGATACAGATAACCTTAGTATATCACCCGGTAAAATGCTTTCAAACCGCGATGATTATGTAATATCCCTTAAATGGATATCCTTGATGTCAGATTCAGTCAAATGCAGCCTGGTAGCAGCTAACGGCATACATCATGGCAACGTCATTATAAAACAAATACTTGCAGGAGCTGATGCAGTACAGATAGTATCAACATTATATCTTAATGGTATTACCTATATTACAAAAATGATAAATGAAATTGAACAATGGATGTTAAGGAAAGGCTACTTTTCAATCAGTCAGTTTAAAGGAAAATTAAAAACGACTCAGCCAACTGATCCTTCAAACTATGACAGGATAGGTTTTATGAGGTATTACGGAAGGATAGGCTAAGCAGCAACAACAAGAAGAGTATCTCTTAAAAATATTCAACAAACGGTATAAGATAGGTTTCATCATTCATCTCTATTTTAATTTCTTCCTGATGGTCTGATTCAAGGCCGTTGTATGTGATAGCATTTTCATAACACATAGCTGCACAACTGCCACAATCAGTGCACCATAAATTATCAATTACAAATAAATCATTAAAATCCAATATGGCATTATTCATGCATACTTCCCTGCACATTCCGCATGCAGTACATTTATCTGTGTTGATATAATATGTCATAAAAAAGTGTTTTTTATAAAAATTTATTATATTTTCGTAATATTTTATTATGAAAACATAATATATAAAATTACAAATTTTTTCTTAGAATGCCAAAAAAGTACGATAATATTCAGCAACTTATCAGTTACTGGCAACAATTTGAAGAAACAACAGGATCATCTTCTTTTGGTGAATTTTGTGATTGGCTTAGTTCAAGTTTAAATGAAAACAGAAAAAGCGGACATGGAAAATCAGTCCAACATGCAAACAAATCAGGGGAAGTGGTTAAAAAAAATTCCGATTTAAGTCCGCATCAGCAATTTATGATGTTGTTATCAAGACTGGCAAAATATCAGGAATTTTATATTAAAAGGTTTTTCGAAGGACTTCCGGTAAATACACTGACTGAATTTAATTTTTTATTTTCACTCAATAAGAATGAGGCATTAAAAAAGACAGATATTATTCAGCTCAACCTGGTGGAATATACCACCGGTATTGACATATTGAAAAGGCTTATCAGGATGAATCTGGTTAAGGAATTCAGAGATGAGCTTGATAAAAGAAACAAACGGATAAAAATTACCTCTGAAGGCAAAAGGGTGTTAATTGAAGCCCTGTTACGCATTAACAAGCTGTTTGAAGTATTTCTTGGCTGTGTTGATCATGAACAATGGCAACCTGTGTTGCCTTTTTTATCAGAGATTGATGAATTTCATAATTATGTATTTACTGAACATGCTGACAAGTCGTATTTTGAGCTGATTCATCTGATAGAGTCACAAAAAATAAAGTAGTTACCTCATCATCTAAATAATGAAATGATAACAAAACCGAAAGCAGAATCTATAGAAAAACTCCGTCTGACTGTTGCAAATAGGGTTGTCCAGGCCATGAATGAATCAGCTACTGTTGAAGAAGCCCTGCAAAAAGCCTGCAATATAATACCTGAAGCGTATCCAAATCCAGAATATATTTCAGTAAAAATTACCTACAACAACCAGATCTTTTTCAGTAAAAATTATGCCGAAACGCAATGGCTTGAAAGACAGACATTTGAAACACCTGATAAAAACCGTGGGTCTATTGAGATTTACTTTTCAGCAAAATCGTTGGACTTTTTTGATAAAGAATTTTTTAGTAAAGACAATAGTTTTATCATTCATATTGCCAATCTTATTGTTGGTGCCATATCGGAAAAGCAGCTTGCAAAGCTTTTGCATGATAACACTGAAAGAATAAAAGAGCTCAAAGGTATTCGCCGTACCGCTGAAGTTCTGAAAAAATCAGGGGC
>CAZBCB010000188.1:0-6298 GCA_964489905.1 uncultured Bacteroidales bacterium | reverse complement strand
TGCCAGAGCAAATACCCGGTTATTTATTCTGTGTTTGTTTTTAAAAGGTTCGCCCAGCAATAATGTTGCTGAATATGAATAACTTAATACATATTTATTTATTAGATAATCCAGCTTCCTGTAATCATAAACATCCTTTGCTGGTAATTGCGGCAGCAGAATATCAAAAGGCAGATAAGATAATATTTCATCAGGAATAATAATAACATTATTTGATATTAAATGCTTTTCAACAGGCTGTATAAGTATTTTGTATAATGTATGGGCATATTTACAGAATTTTTCAAATTCTCTGATACCATGACCTATGGGGTCAAAATTTTGCAGTTGCCCTGTAATTCTGTTTAATGCAATATAAAAAGTACTGTCTATTGGTACGGTATTATTCCGGATTCCTTTGTGATTGATTGTAAATATAATTAAGGTTGTATCAGTCAGATTGTATTCAATAAGATTATAATCTTTTCTTAAGCCATTTGCCAGCTCTTTTTTACCAATGATAAAATTGTGGTACTTCAACTGATAATAATGCGGATATTTTTTCTCAAGATTCAGAATAAATTCATCATATTCCCTTTTAGTCTTCAGCAGGTTATTTTTCCATTTTATTATTCTGTGCGTATCAGGCAATGCTTTTTGTTCTTCTTCATAAATATATTCCTCGGTCATTGATATTTCCCTTATCAGGTCTTTTTCTTTATTACCAAGTGATTCGGGTATGCCGCCAAAATTAAGGGCTGTATTACTCTGAATTGCCGCAAGCAACAGGGTGGCTTTGCTTTTTTCACTGAATTCAAAAGCTTTATACTGATATTTTTCGTCTTTTGTAATATCATAAAGTTGTAATGCCACAAACATTGCATTGTTCAGGGTGGGCTTTTCATTCTCAGCAAGGAACAAGCGGCTGTCATCGTTGAGAAAGCCATGCCTGATAAGATCAGCACATTTAATAGCCTGTTCATATACCAGTAGACTTTTTATCAGATAATTAAGCGTTTTCGTTTTTTCATATTTCAGCTTATATACATTGGCCAATGCTTTAAGACTTACCAAAAAATGTTGTTTTGAAATAATATCATCAGGAAGTGTACCTGTGCCGGGTATAAATATGGTATTGCTCTTTATCAGTGAACGAACCGACTGCTGATACCAGAACAATGCTTTATCATACTGCCCGTATAATTCATAATATTTCCCCATATTTACCTGAATTTCAGACACCTGGGGATTTCTTGTGCCTAAAATTTTATAACTGATTGATAATGCCTGATCAAGCAATGCTTTTGATTGACTGAATTTTTTTTCGTCAAGCAAAAGACTTGAATATTCTGTTAAAGAAGTAACAAGAAGTATTGAGTCATTCTTATTTATACTTTTATTTTCTTTAATTGCAATTTCAAAATATTGTTCAGCTATTTTAAAATTATTCAAAGCATAATAAGCATTGGCAATATTATTGTTAAGTATTACAAGCATTTCCGTAAAGTTATCTAAGCTTTAGTCAATAGCTTTATTATATTGATTAATAGCATCTTTATATTTTTTCATTCTTTTATATAACACGCCAAGTCCGTTATACAGGTTTATCGACAGGCTTTTGGCGCTTTGCGTATTATTTGTTAACAATAACAATGCATTACTATAAAATTCATCCGCTTTATGATAGTCTCCGATTGTAGAATAAATTCTTCCCAGACTTAAATAAATAAAAATTAAATATTCAGCATTTTTATCTGACGATGTTTCATAAATTTTTTCAGCTCTGTGGAAAAGAGCCAGAGCTTTATCATATTGCCATGTCTGTGCATAGGAAATACCAAGGTTCAGAATGGAAGGAATCCGCTTCAGCGAATCAGTATCATAACATAATTGAGCATAATCCAGGGCTTTCATAAGTGTTTGCCTGGCAAGTTCCCATTCTCCTGCAGTCGAATAATCAGCACCTTTATTATTCAGATAAACTACAGAATCACATTTTACATTATTTGTTTTCTGCGCATGTTGATTTGGTATGATGAATACCTGAAAAAGGGCAATAATAATAAATTTAAGATTACTACCTTCAAAAATTACATCCCGTAGCAACGGTTCCTGATTTCTAAAAATATTATACAATGTCTGATGAAAATTATGATAATAAATTGAATTTTAATAATATACAAAATAACGAAAAAATTTTTAAAAAAAATGGTTTTCAAAAGGTAACGTTTTGATTTTTTAATTGACTACTATATGTAATAACACCTTTAAACAATTATTAATATTTAAAAATTTCAGTCTATGGAAACAAAAAAATCTTTTCAGGGTCAATTATCAGCTTTTGCAGAATTATCAAACGCAGAAATTTTAAGTAAGAAAAATTTAAAGATGATAAAGGGTGGGGAAATTGATCCATATTTACCCATAAGAATGTAAGGGTAATGATCTCTTTTTCCTTGATTTGACATATTAAGTACCAATCTTTCTGTTATTTTTTGATTAAAATCGTTATCAGAATACTTCTTCAGAAAGGGCAGCGGGTATTCAATGAGGTTTAAGAATACCCGAAAAGAAGGGGTATGTAAGAGAGGGAGAGATTTTTCCCTGATTTTGCAGGGAAAGATTGAATGAAAATAAAGTTAGGCGTTTAGTAAAAATATAAAGGGCATAATAAGACCTGGGTAGGTATGTTTCATAGGGATTTAATGCCTGGTGGATATTAAAACATGTGATAATATTATTGCATGCTTTCAGAAAAGGTTTATTTTAATATCCGCAGAGCAGCTGTTAAAATATTATTTTATCAGCTATTCACAATAGTTACATACCATAAGGGTACGTATTGGTATCGGATCGAAGGTATTGCTGTAACAAGACTATTTATAACCAACTCTGGAAGTACATATAAAAAAAAGTTATGAAAAACCATTTTGAACAAATTGACTATGCGGCATTTATTGAGAGGTATCTCGATAACGAAATGCAGCAGGATGAACGGCTTTGGTTTACCCATGAACTGAAAGGTAACCCGTCATTGAACAAAGAGCTTAAACTGAGGGAAGAAGTGAATTATGCTGTGGCAGAAACAGAAGTGATGGCTTTTCGTGATCAGCTTGATGCAATATACGAAGGTACAGTAATTAAGAACATGCCATATAAACCTGTTCGCAGGAAAGTGGCTTTGATTTCTTCTGCAGCCGCTGCATTAACCCTGATAATGCTTCTGTGGTTCTCAAACCGCAATTATAACAATACTGAAATATACAAAAAGTATTTCAGTCCTGCTGAAGCCGGATATACTTTCCGTACAGAAGCCAGTTGTATTGACAACGATTTACGTACTGCCATGCAATACTATGAAGCAGGAAATTATAAACAGGCTCTGACTTATTTTGAAAAAATTCTTAATGCCGACAAATCGCGCATAGGGCTTAACCTATACTCGGGTATTTCACAGATGGAACTCGAGAAATACAACGAAGCACGCAAATCATTCAACCAGATCATTGATAATAATTATATTCTATATCTTGAGCAGGCTGAATGGTATCTGGCATTTTGTTACCTTATGACTGATGAAACAGATAAAGCAAGGGAACAATTTGCCATGATTGAAAACCGTAAAGGATATTACCATAAGCAGGCAAGAAAAATCCTGCGTCGTATTCGTTAGCCACACACCATCTATCTATATAATATATTTTATAATGATTTTCAGGAAGTTCATAGGGTGGATTGTCAGCAGGCTGAAGGTTTATTTACCCTGGGGTAATAAATTCGGCATGAAAGATAATTTACCCTATCATGAGCTTCAAAAGAAATTACATGATCTGGAAAAACTTGTTGAACAAATGTCGGTTGAAAATGAGGAGATTCAGACGGCATTTTTCAGAAATATTTATCATGAGGTCAGAACTCCCATGAATTCAATCCTCGGATTTTCAACGCTATTGAAAAGTCAGGATCTATCCGAAGAAAGGCGAAGCGTTTATACTGAGCAGATCTGGAGAAGCAGTGAAATTTTTCTTCAGTTTATTGATGATGTAATTGAAGCTTCAATTTTAACTGCACACAAACCGGTTATGCAAAACACATGGTTCCCGGTTAACAATATGATGATTGAGCTATATCAGGCCTGTAACCGTTATCGTCACCTTATGGAAAATACGGGGGTTGCGCTTTTATTAAACAGAAGCAGTTTCGTAAATAACCTTAATATTTTTACAGACCGGAAAAGAATTGTACAGTTGCTGGAGTATATCGTTACAGGTTATCTGATGAGTATGAAAAGAGGAATTATTGAAATAGCTTATAAAACAACGTTGCATGATGGCATTAGTTTTCAGATAAAAACATCACCGCAAACCAGGAAGGAAGATCTGAACAAAGATTTGATTCATCTGGGCGGACAAATGAACTACAGGGTTCAGCTGCGTAAAAGAATGGCTGATAAATTGCTCGAATTGTTTAAAGGTACTATTACAACTGAAACCAATGTTATGGGCGGATTTACATCAAGGATTGTCATTACTCCAAAAGGTATGAGTAATGTCATGGTGGCATGTAAATCAGATGACAATAAAATGGCTATTTGAAAATTTATGATTCGTCGTCGTTATGCATTATTGTCGTTATCAGTCAACCCTGTTAAAGAAAAACGTCGTTATGCGAAAATCGTCGTTAATGTAAGCCAAGTTAGGTGCAAGGGGATGTTAGGTGTAAGAGGGCAAGCCGGTACGTTTGATTTCGTACCATCATATTAAGAAACGTGCGTTAATCTCTCTTTCGCACGTTTCTTTTCGTTTTATATACCTATTATTTCCATACTGGGTATAGACGAATTCACTGGCAGTGTGTCAATGTTAACTGCATTACGTGCAGCAAGTTCGTACCTGATTCTTGCCAGGGGCAAAGCAACATTATTTTTATCAACCTGGATACTGAATTCAGTATATTGCTTCCCTACATTCATCGTTGGCTCATCAGCAAAAAGGTTATTTTCTCTGAGATATTTTTCAATGGCCGGAACATCATTATTTCTGACATTAAAAAGAATCATTACTTTGTTTTCTGCATTTACACAACCATAAAGATTCAATAAAAACATTTTCAGCAATTCTTTTTTGCCATTATTGTCTTTTAATAATGGATTAATCCAGATACTGGTTTCCGATTCCATAATGGTATCAATTATTTTCAATCCATAGTTGCGTATAGCACTTCCGGTTTGTGTAATTTCAATACCTACATCAGCGCCGCCATTTTTTACTTTTGATTCTGTTTTACCCCATGTTTCATACACCAATACTCCTTTTTTAATTTTTGAGGGTGTTTTGTATTTCTGAACTGAAAAATCAGCATATTCTTCTGATAAACCTGTTTCCTTTAATTTATTTCTTATCCATTCCAACGCCATATAAGGCATTTCAGCTACTATTGTTATCACCTCTTTATCCCGGCACAATTTTTTTATAAACCCGTTAATGTCTGTTTCTTCTTTTACATCTGCAATTCCAACAATCTTTACGTGACCCCTTTTCAATGACAATACCTTTTCGAGATTAATTTCAGTATTGTATTCAAACTTCATCTCAAGTTGTCTTTCCTTAATCCAGTCGTCTCCGGCAATGGCCACATCCAGTTCATGAATACCCAGTTGCGAGCCAAATTCCTGCGGACGGCCATCCCAACCGTAGAAGTATTGCATGAAAGGAAATTTTGTCGGTCCGCCTGAATCATAACCCGTTGTCCTGAATCCTGCATTTTCAAGCAGTTGTATCAGATTTCCGCCACGGTTTGCGTCAGCCAGTGACCCGGCAGGCATGCCAATGGTTAGCATTTCATTTTTCATGATTCAAATGATTATTTTTCAATAAATTCAAGTCCTTTTTCCGGGATAATTCTTCTGTAATAACAGGAAAAATATGGTTCTCCCGATGATTTCTTCGCATGGCAGGCGCCTTTACCCATAGGGGTAACCATATAAAGCAATGAATTTTGCTCGCAGTTTATTCGTATTTCGTTTACTTTCAACATATCACCGGATGTTAAGCCCTTTTTCCAGATTTCCTGACGGCTCCTGCTGTAATATGTAGCATATCCACTTCGAATGGTTTCTTCAAATGCTTCTTTATTGACAAATGCAAGAATTAACACCTGGAGTGTCCTGGCATCCTGTGTAACTACAGGGATTAGATTTTTTCCGTCAGGCCCGAAATCGAGCAGTAACTCATTCGTATATTCTTTTTCCATAATACAGGAAGTTAAATTTAAAAGCACAAAAGTAACAGTCATCATTAGAAAACAAAAAATTCTGTAT
>CAZBCB010000187.1:0-6319 GCA_964489905.1 uncultured Bacteroidales bacterium | reverse complement strand
AATTTTATAACAGGCCAGTCTTCATTATCCCAGTTAATTTTTCTTATTATTAATGACAAAAAACAACATCAGGAAATATTAATAAATTGAAAAATAAATATTAGCAATACTTCATTATTATTGTTAAATTTGTTTTAATCAAAAACCCGATTCATGAGAAATTTACTTTTACTCATATTTACACTGTCTGTATTTCCTGAAATATACGGACAGTTAAAAAAGTCTGAATTAAAAGAATATTTCCTTGATGCCGAGTTCTTTTTTGCGCAGGAAGAATATGTTGATGCTTTATATGATTATATGGAACTATATAATAACGGCTTCAGGGATAATGCCAATATTAATTACCGGATAGGGATTTGCTATCTTAATATACCCGGACAGAAAGATAAAGCCATTTCTTATCTTACCACTGCCGTTAATAATGTCAGCACAAAATATAAATCAGGTTCCATTAAAGAAACCAGAGCACCTATTGATGCATGGTTGTACCTTGGAAATGCATACCGTATCAATAATCAGCTAAGCAAAGCCATTGAGACTTATCAGAAATATAAAACCCTCACCAAATCAGCTGATGAAATACGTTATACTGATCAGCAAATAGCTGCCTGTAAGGTCGCCATTGAATATATGCGTAACCCAGTGGCTGTGCGCAAGACCAATCTGGGTTCACCGGTTAACACTCCTTCTTCAAATTATAAAGCCGTGATTTCAGGCGACGGAAAAACACTGGTTTATATGACAGAATTACCGTTTTATGATGCAGTGTATTTTTCAAAATTTGAAAACGGTGCATGGACCGAACCCGTAAATATAACATCTCAATTGCAGTCAGACGGTAACCAGTATGTTTCATGCCTGTCATATGATGGCACCACATTGTATCTTACCCGTGAGGATAATTTTAACAGTGATATTCTGGTTAGCCGTTATGAAAATAATGTTTGGACAAAATCAATACCAATTGGCGGAAACATTAATACCAAATTTTGGGAGTCACATGCATCCATATCAAAAGATGGTAAAACATTGTATTTTGCAAGCAATCGCAAAGGCGGACCTGGTGCCATGGATATTTTCAAGACAGTTTTAACTTCAAGCGGACAGTGGAGCGAACCGGTTCCTCTTGATAAAGTAATCAACACTCCGCTTAACGAAGATACACCTTTTATTACCGAGAATGATAGCTTGCTGTATTTCAGTTCTCAGGGACATTCATCCATGGGTGGTTATGATTTCTTTGTTTCTATGCTTTCTCCGTCAGGAACCTGGTCAGAACCAAAAAATCTGGGCTATCCTGTCAATTCAACCGATGATGATTTGTTTTATTACCCATGGAAAAATGGTTTGATTGGTTATCTTTCTTCATTTGAAGAAAGTTCGCTGGGCAAAGAAGACATTTATGCCATTCAGCCTTATTCCGACAAACCATATTATGAATTACTGGTTGACCTGCTCACCGAAAAACCGGTTGAAATAGCCGAAGCTACCAAAAAAGCGTCTGATATCCAGCCATCGCAAACCATGCAGGCAACTGATTCGGTGATAACCAAACCATTTACAGCACCTGACACTACGCTAAGCCCAACTGAAAAACCATCTACCGGAAAACCTGCTGAAAAGTCAGTTCAGGAAATATTATTATCTCCGGTTTACTTTGAATTTGACAATCATCAGTTATCTGAAGAAGGAAAAAAAGAACTTGAATCATTTGCCAGACTGCTCAAAGCTATGCCCGACGTTAAAGCTAAATTGTATGGCTATGCTGATGCTGTAGGACCGGCCCAATATAACCTTACGCTTTCCGAAAAACGCGCAATCTCAGCTATGAAGTACCTTATCAGTCTGGGCATCGACACAAAACGTCTTTCTGCAATAGGATTGGGAGAAACAAACTTTGCTGCAATTAACACGAATGCTGATGGTACTGACAATCCCGAAGGCCGGAAACTAAACCGCCGTGTGGAATTTGAAATTTTCGGAATCGACAATGAACAAGTCATTATAAAACGGCCCATCATCCCTGAACATTTGAAGTATAAAAAAGAGTAATCCGTCAATTTGAGATAGTTATTCATTTGAGTTTGTCCATTTATTTCTTAAATTTGAAATGCTTCAAAACCAAATGATATGCGGTATATTTTTGTTATGTTCCTGTGGAATGTTCTTTTACTTGTGTCAGCACAGGTTAAGGATAACATGTTGTTAAAGGAATATTTCGATGATGCAGAATATTTCTTTTATCGTGAAGAATACAGTGAAGCTGTTTATTATTACAATAAACTGCTTGAAGCATTTCCTGATAATGCAAATTTTAATTTTAAAGCCGGCGAGTGTTACCTTAATATACCCGGGGAAGAATCAAAAGCCATTCCCTATCTTGAAAAAGCTGTAAAAAGCGTTGTTGAAAAAAAGAAATATAATAAAAAACTATTCGAAGAAAAAAACGCTCCGCTTCACGCATACTATTACCTGGGTAATGCATACAGAATTAATAATCAGTTAGACAAAGCACTTGAGTGTTATAAAACGTTCATTGCATCACCGTTATATCCTGGTAATTATAATGACGAAATTGTTGAAAATGAAATACAATCATGCGAACGTGCCAAAATTATTCAGGATAGCCCTGTTACACTCACTGAAGTCGCTTTGCCTGAGCCTGTAAACACATCAGCAGTAGAAATTCACCCTGTGGTTTCTGGCGATGAAAAAACAATAATTTTTATCCGAAGACTTAAATTTTATGATGCCATTCTTCAATGCCAGCTCACTGATACAGGATGGACAACCCCATTAAACCTCAATCCGCTTATTGGCTCCGATGGCGATTTTTATCCAACCTGTCTTTCACATGACGGAAAAGAACTCTATCTGGTTAAAAACTCACCTGAAGGTAAAGATATCTACATCAGTTATTTTAAAGAAAATACATGGACAAAAGCAGAAAAACTTGGTAAGACCATTAACAGCAAGGCCGACGAAACATCTGCATGCGTTTCTGAAGATGGCATGACCCTTTATTTTGCCAGCAACAGGCAGGGAACTAAAAAAGGACTGGATATTTATATATCCAAACGTAATGCAAAAAATCAATGGGGAAAAGCCAGAAATGCAGGCCGGACTATTAATACTCCTTTTGACGAAGATAATCCTTGCATAACAAATAATGGGAAAACATTGTATTTCAGCTCCAAAGGACATTTCGGTATGGGCGGATTTGACCTTTTCTATGCCAGCCACGAAGGCAAAAAATGGTCAGAACCTGTTAATGCAGGTTTCCCTATAAATACCACTGCCGACGATAACTATTTATCTGTTTTATCAGGTGGCAAAGTGATATATCGCTCAAAAATAATTGTCACCAATAATATGCCTGACGATATTTATAAACTAAACGTTGAATCATATCTGCCACTTCCTCGTTGAAATCATTAAATGTATCAGGTCAAATAAGTGACTGCAAATAAACAAAATAAATCAATCATAAACCTCAGGGCTCTGGAACCCGAAGATGTTGATTTATTATACCGCTGGGAAAATGACCCTGAGATATGGAGTGTAAGCAACACCATTAATCCATATTCTCGTTTCATCCTTGAGAAATATGTTGAAAATTCACATCTCGACATATATCAGGTTAAACAATTAAGAATGATGATTGATGTGAAAACTCCCGGCATGAAAAAACCACGTACTATTGGAACTATAGACCTTTTTGATTTCGATCCGTATCACAACCGTGCCGGCGTAGGTATCCTTATTGGTGAAAAGTCATACCGTAAAAAAGGATATGCATCGCAAGCCCTTGCGCAATTTATTAAATATGCATTTCATACACTTCAGCTACATCAGTTGTATTGCAATATTGCCATAGACAACTTTGAAAGCATCGGATTATTCACAAAAAACGGATTTCTTATAACCGGCGAAAAAAAAGACTGGCTGAAAACAACAGCAGGATATAAAAACGAATATATACTTCAACTCATCAACGCTGACCTTAACAAATAAAAGTAAGTTTTTATATAATGAAATATCCATAATACCCTAAAACAATAAAGAGCATAAGTATTATGGATGTTCTACTTTAACAACTAATTGATTGTAGTTTATACAAATGAAAAATCACTTTGAATGATTTCTATTATAGTGGAAACAAGTTTGTAATTCTGTCAATTAAGCCGGGATTAAAAATCAATTGACGAAGTTGAGATAATTTATATCAAAAAAATTTCTTAACTTTATTATTAGCAATTTATAATAAATCTAAATTATTGAAGATTAATTATTTAATAAATAATATTATCAGAATATTAATAACAGCAGGCACCTTCACATTACTGTCGGTACAATATGTTTATGCCCAGAACGAAGACAAAATAAAGTCAATCCTCGAAGCATCTGACCTGAAAAAAATTGAAAAAGCAAATGTTTATAAAGATGAAGGTGACAAAATTATTGAAGAAGCCAATCAGATTTATCTTGAGATTTTTAATACACAAGGAGACTATGAACTTGATGATCTGACAAAACAAAAAAAGGTAAAACAACTTGAGACCAAAGCACGCAAAAAAGTAATTGAAGCTGCAACATATTATCAGAAATGCAATGAAATAAAATTTGCTGTTTATAAAGGATATATTGAAAAATTCTGGTCAGGATTTACAGGAAATGAAGCTCAATATGTTGATGCAAAACTGATTGAAGAACAATCCAATGACTATTATTATCAGGCATTAACCAGCCGGAACTCGGCAAACAAAATGCCCGACGATGATGAGAAATTACAAAAACTAAACAGTGCCAATCAACTTGAAATTCAGGCTATTGATAAACAGGTAAGTGCATTATGTTATTATTACAACATCAATATTCCCGAATCAGATAATACATTGCCATCCGAACAAACAGAGCCTGAAATTAATCAATTGCCACCGTTTGATAACCTGCAAACAAAAGAAGAATACCATGCTCCTGAAATTCAGCAGCCAGAGACTTTATCATCCGGAGAGGTGGTAATAAACAGACAGATGATTGAAATGTATAACCGTTATATGCTTGCTCATGAAAGGCAAGGTGACACACTGCCTACATCAGGATTCTCTCATCTCACCTCCTTTGATGCAGAACGTATCCTTCAGCTATGGTATGCATTTATTTACGGCACTCCTTTTGAAGGTGAACAAATTAAGCAATTGACGCCTGCTGACACACTGATAGCTGAAAACATACTGAAAGCTGATAAAACCAAAACCATACGAGAACCTGCAACACAACCAGAGCAACCAGAAGATGAAAAGATTGCACTTATAGAAAATGAGCGCCAGGCAAAAATGATACCGGCTGATGAAAATGTGGTTTACAGGGTGCAGATAGCAGCCAATCGTACCCAGCTTGACCAGCGGACTTTGCAAAACATATATTACGGCCAGAAAAGCGTTGAAATGATTGAAGAGAACGGCTGGTATAAATATGCCGTGGGTGACTTTACAAGTTATCAGGAGGCCGACAAGTTCAGAAAATCATGTGGAGTGAAAAATGCATTTATTGTCGCATACCGGAAAGGAGAACATTTTATTCCACCAAAGGCCAAAAAAGAAATATTCCCGTTACCGGCAATTGGTAATGGAAATATGCCGGCCGGACTTGTTTTCAGAATACAGGTTGCAGCCGCCCGATCACCTCTGACAAAAGAGCAACTGGCAAGAATCTATGCAGGCCCCTATGCAATAGAAATGATTGAAGAAGAAGGCTGGTATAAATATCAGACTTTAGGATTAAGACTTTACTCCGATGCCATTAAGATTCTTGCCACTGTCCCTGTTAAAGGCGCTTTTATTTCAGCTTATGAAGATGGCAACAAAATTAATTTATTTGAAGGCGTGGTTAAAAACCGAGCACTCGAGAGAGCAGTTAAAACTTCAGGACGGAGAGACCTTAGCGAGACCGAATTTCACGTTCAGATTGCCGCTTCAAAAATGCCAATCCGGCAGGAAGAATTTTCCCGCATTTATTCTGGTACTGAACCCATTTCATTAGTTATTGAGGAAGGATGGTATAAATACCGGATAAAAGCCGGGAATTCCTATGAGCAGGCAACCCGCATTAAAGCAACATGTGGTGTTGAAAAAGCTTTTATCATAGCATACAGGCAGGCACGAAAAATAACTTTATACGAGGCACTTCAGAGAAAAGACTAAAATGAATCATTTTAAACATTAAACATAAAGGCTATGAAAATAAATTATTACCGGGTTTTTAACCTTACTGCTAAAATATTGCTGGTATTCAGCTTTATTTTATACTCCTGCAT
>CAZBCB010000186.1:0-6339 GCA_964489905.1 uncultured Bacteroidales bacterium | reverse complement strand
AAGCTTTAATGCGAAAAGAAAAAGAAAGACAACTGTCCCAAAAACACGAGGACGACCTAATTTTAGAAACATCTCAATCTGAAACCCAAGTTGCCTAAAAGAATTATAGAAACAAGGCTTGCTAATTTATAGCGTAGAGGAAATTTATATTTTATTATTCAAGTTTGCATTTGAAATTTTATTTTTAGAGGAAATTCGTCAATTGAAAAAATTAGTTGACGAATCCCGGATTATTCAAATTTACGAATTATTAACAGAAATGATACAAATATCACTTTTATCGGATACGCATGGTTACCTTGATAACCGGTTTTTGCATCATCTTGAACAAAGTGATGAGATATGGCATGCCGGTGATATAGGTGATATCAGGTTAGCAGAGCGGCTTGCTGAAATAAAGCCTTTGCGTGCCGTACATGGAAACATTGACGGGCAACCCGTCAGGAAAATTTACCCGGCCGAACAACGGTTTTTGCTCGAAGGCATGGATGTGTGGATTGTTCATATTGGGGGTTATCCCGGCCATTATGATCAATCAATTAAAAAGAGGCTCATTGAAAATCCGCCGGATATCTTCATTACGGGTCACTCACATATTCTTAGAATTCAGTATGACAAAAATCTGCAATTAATGCATATTAATCCCGGAGCTGCTGGTAAATACGGCCTGCATAAGGTGCAAACAATAGTTAAATTTGTTCTGGATGAAAAAAAAATCACAAATCTTGAAGTCGTGGAATTTAACAGAGATAATTCCGGTTATGCAACAGGAGCAAATAAAGAAGCTGAATAATCCCAATTATCAATTCAAAAAATCAATTGATGAATCGACAGACAAGAAACATAATGTCTCTATATTTATTGTGTTCTGGTTGACTAAGCTCGGATTATTTATCCTCCTGATTTTCCTGGCTTCTTTGTTCCAAAACTTCACGATACCGTCGGATAAATTCATTCTTTTTCATATCAGTTGAAACCATGTAGATATATGATTCTCCCGACGTTACTTTTTGTCTCCTTTCATTGGGTTTCATTGCAATCATCTTATCGAGGAATGCCCGGTTGGATGAATGGATCTGCATAACACCACGTGTATATCCAAAATAATACCATGTATTGCGATCTATCTGCAAGTATATATCGCATATATCACCACTTCGCTTAAGCTGTATTTCTATTAGTCCATCTACAAGTTTGTTGATCTGTCTGTTATTGATACTGGCAATACCTATTTTCCCCACTGAAAGGTAGGAATTCGACTCATCGTTCCATTGAAGTTTCAGATCATTAAACATAATAGTATGTTTAAGTTCAGCAGGCAGTTCCTTAACAGTTCCAAAAAGGCTGAGTTCTGTGCGCAAAGCATCAAGTTTTTCTCTTCCAATAAGTTCGGTAACAGCTTTTGTATAAGCGGGCCGGGTAAGATCAACTGCAGGAAGATTAGGCATGCTATCTATTTCAGCAGCCATAATATTAATAATATTGGGATCTATATAGAAATCCATTCCCAGTATAATATCCAGCTCAGTTTTATTCTGTATAACATTATGTTTCCCATTGCCGGTAGATGTTAATTTAACCTGTCCCAGGTTTGCTCCCAGATTCATTTTTCCCTCGCCATACAGTTCACAATTTTCACGATGCAGACTCAAGTAATTCCCTGCTGCGGCAGGATTATGCAGCTTATCTTTTGAGGCTATTCTGTATTCATTCGTAGTTTTATCAAAATTTAAATACCCTCCTGCTGTAACAATTGGTTTATCGCTGTAATTCTTTCGCTCCGACATGAAGGCAGGATATAAATGAATAGAATCATAGGCAACAAATATACCGTTGAATATTTTATTGCGGTTAATATCAATTAATGGATCAGCAAGAGGTATGTAAATGTTAAACGGATCAATTTCTGACTGGAAATTAACCCAACTCATGGGTAACTGCTCGCAATTGGTTTCAATTAGTACTGCACCGTCAAAAGTGAGATACTTACGCTCGGCAGAGAGGAAAACTTTACCCTGATAGGCATAATTCGGACTCAGCCTGAAATGGTCCACTTCAACAATATCTCCCTTTGCTGTGGTAGGCTGATTTCTTTCGGCCTGTATTGTTTTAAAATGGATAACCTGTCTCTGGTCGAGTTCATCTATATAATCATAATCAGCCTTTCCGTAATATGCATTCCTGCTTGTTATATTAACGGTAGCATTGTAAAAGCTATGATACAGGGTATTTCGGTTTGCAATTATTTTGGCATTTTCAAGTGTTTTAAGCATGGCATTCGATTTAACGGTGAGTTTCTCCTGGTCAGGAAATATACGTGCATCTGCAATGTCAATGTATTTCACCTGTGTGGCTTTAATCAGATTACTGTCGTAATCATAATAAGCCAGTGGAGAGATAAAATTGAGCGAATCCTGTTTAGGATCGATAGAAATATAGCGGGGTCCAATAAGTTCAGATGTATCAGCACCTGCAGATGAAAAGGTTTTGTTAGATCCCATAGCAAGCTCCTTTTCATTCATATTCCATATAAAATAATCGAGATAGCTCACATATTTATTTTCCGGAAAATTAACCATGGTGAAATCTTCGTTAGAATTAAAATACCCCATTCGTGAATTATAGTCAATTCTTGCCTTAACATTGTCAGTTAGCACAGTAAAGCCATCGGAATGTACCGATTTAAGATAAAAATCAGCTGTATCAGCTATAATTTCTTTTGACTTATAGGTAAAATATTCTGACTGAAGGTCAGAGTTTTTCAGATCCATTTTACCGCTTCCTGTCAAGCCTGAAGGCTGTAATTTCAGGTCACCTGCAAGTGTTCCTGCATCATTAAACATTGAAAAACTCACGTCTTTTTTATAAGCATAAAGTTCATCCTTGTATGGCAGCCAGTGTATATAATTATTGGCCGAACGTACCTGCGGAAATTCAGTCTCAGTAGTTTTTTCGGCAATGGTAAATTCTTTGGCTACCGCATTCATTGAATCGGGATAAAACATCAGGTTGTCAGACAAGATGCTGGCGGTAAGATAATCAACCCTTCCCTGCCCGCGTAATCCCTGATTTGATAATTGAATACTCTGGGTATATTTCCCTTTACCTTCATATAATGGTAAGCCTTCAGGGCCTGTGTTAAAGGTAAAACCGAGAGATTTATCAGACTGTAGCCTCAATGGTTCTTTTATTACCGGTAATATGCCTGCAGCATGTAATTCGCCATCAAATACCATCGACTCACGGTTGAAATTGTCAAGACTGTCCATGGTAAACGGATACAGCATGTAATAGAAATTATCGCTTTTATAAGCACCACTCTGAATATCAGGCCGGTTATAATAAACATAAGAATTTTCCATGCTTTTGAAAATGGGATATTCAGGATATGATTTTCTGCCTGATTTATTATCGGGTTTATCTATGTAAAGATCACCTGTAACGTCTTCAATCAGGTTATTGGCATCGTCAGTTGCCTGGAATCCGTAATTGTCAATTTTTCCGGTAAGATATCTTATATAAAGTGAATCAACATGCTGGAGTCTGATTTTAAAAGAATCATAATGAAAAAAGAAATTATGACCATAAAATGTTAATAAACCAGCCGTGAGCGTGCCATCGAAAAGAAAATCCCTGTCTTTTTTAAGAATTATTTTGTCTTTAGCCGGATATATAACCACATTTTGCGAATCGCTTACAAATATTTTGGGTATGCCATAAATAGTAAGGTCGAAATTTCGCAGGTCAAACACTGCATTATCAAGAGGGGCTTCAGTACGTGATGGGAAACTAATAACATCATAGTCAATTTTAGACACGCTGGCTGCCAGATAATCGTGCAAACGAGGCTTAATGGTAACCATGTCGGTATTAATATTATAAAAAACAAAACCCATTGCTGCCATCCGCATCAGCATTTGTTTTACCTGTGCCAGTGGCTTGTTGAGATAATCAGCAAAGTCATCAGCCCTGAACTGTTCCATACCAAGGTGGCGTGAAAAAGAGCGAATGGATATCAACGGATGTACTTCATCCATACATTGCAACTGAGCAAATTTATTATAATCAAAAATATTAACCGATTCGAAATTGGCAATCCCGATGCTGCTTCCCATTGCAGCCGTAAAACGCATATAGGGCTGATCCATTTTCCATACCAATTGTTCAAATGTCATATCCACATTATGATATGAATTGTAATAAGGGCTATGAGAAATAAAATTATCAGTCTGAGAAAGAGAGAGCTCCCGGGTAGGTACTTTGAATGAAAATGCAAGGCCCGGATGATAAATAGAATCTTCCTTAATTTTTATTACAATGGAAGTCATTGGTGAGTTGATACGATCGGATTTAAATGCAAAATAATCAGAATATGCCTTTATTACTAATGTATCCTTTCTGAATATATACACTGCCGCAGGTTCGTCGGCTGTACCAGTGCCAACAAGTTTGGCACCCTGCATAGAAAGACCTCCTTCGTAATTTATATCCTTATAAAGATTTTTAATGGAAAAGTCTCGCTGATAGGAGAAAAATTTAGGATAATCAGCATCAGCCGGTGTTTTGTTTCGCTGTACTTTATCAATCAGGTTACCTTTAAGCGGATTATCAAAATAATTCCTGTTAATGAAAGTGACCTGTTCGGCTTTGTATTCTGAGCGTTTCATATCAATTGAGTATTCACTCAGACTTGCATATACGCTGTCTTTATTAAATGCTGCTCTTTCCCATGTAACAATGCCGCCAATTCCCTGCCACCGGTTTTCTACCGGATAAAATGTACCTTGTGTTTCAAAAATACTGATACTGTCGAAACGGGTACTGCAGATAAGATTGGTCTTTCCGATTATCACAGCAAAACCGCTGTCAGTAGTTATTTTGTACTGTGAATTGCTGCTTTTCCATTTAACAGTTGTTGATTGATAAAGTATGGCGCTATCAATGAACTGAGTTGTAAAAGTAAACAGGTTATTTAGCGTTGATAAAGGAATCTTACGATTATCCGCAATATTCGTAATACCTGTAATCCACTGCTGAAAATTAACAGGTGTCTGATTTTTTCTTTTAAAATAAACAAGACACTGGAGATAATTGCTGAAATGAGGATTTGATTTGGCCTTTTTGGCAAGCAACAGTTCAGATATTTTTACAATCTGCAACTGCTCCTCTGCAGTATACAAGCTGTCAATACGCCATATATTAATAAATTCCTGCAGGAGGGCCTCATCTGCTGCTGATATATTAGGCTTCATCAAACCTGAAATCTCAGAAATAAATGCACCCGGATTTCCTGAGAACTTTTTGAAATCCTGCGATAATGAATCCCGGATAAGAAATATTCCGGTAAATATCAGCAGCCAAATTGATGTTTCAACCTTTAGCTTCATAACGAAATTAAGATTGATAAGATATTTTAAAAATAGGTTAAATCTTCTGGAAATGTAACATAATCCATGCTAAATATCAAAAAAAACGAAACATTAAAAAAAATAATATCTGAAAATTCATAAACTATGTTTCTTTTTTTTCGTAAATTCATAAATAGTATTCCATCTTAAAATGAGTGATGATTAGAAGGGCATTTCTGGTATTTACCGGATGGTTGATTATTAGCTGTACTTATTTGTATCCTCAGGACCTTAACGGATTAGTGCATTATTTAAAATTCCGTTACCTCACTGTTGAAAATGGTTTATCAAATAATCATATCACCTCTATCTGCGCTGACAAATATGGTTATATATGGATGGCCACACAGTATGGGTTAAACCGCTTTAGTGGCCTGGAAATACAAAAATATCATCATATAGAAGGAAATGGTTCATCTATAATTTCAGATTTTATTCATGTTGTTTTCTGCGATTCGTATGGCAGGTTATGGGCAGGTACCGATAAGGGACTGTGTTTTTATAATGAGTCTATTAATGGATTTTCAAAATTGTCAGGAAAAGGTAATCAGTTATCAGATAAAGCAATTTTCGATATTAAAGAAGATAAAGATAAAAGATTATGGATTGGTACTGAAAATGGCCTTTTCATTTACTCGCCGGGAAAAGATCATCTTATTCATTACAACAAATCTGATAAAGATAATGTTATAAAACTACCTTCAGATTCTGTTTATAAAATATTTTTTGACAGATCAGGAAATGTCTGGATAGCATTATTTAATAAAGGATTACATTGTATTAATAATGCCAAAGGTATAATCACAAGTTATTATTACAAACCCGGAGACAAATACAGCCAGAGTGATAACCGAGTAGAATGCATATATCAGGAAACCAGAGGGCAATTATGGGTGGGGACTTATAACGGTGGCCTGAATCTTTTTAACAA
>CAZBCB010000185.1:0-6341 GCA_964489905.1 uncultured Bacteroidales bacterium | reverse complement strand
ACATTTTTAGAGAAATTTTTTCAGTTGATTTTATCAATTGAAGAATCTCAGATTATTATGGTATAACATTTCATCATTCACTGCTGATTCTTTCTTTCCATCACTTCAATAGCCTTTTGCAGTGTATTATCAATACTTCTGATTATCGGATAAAATCCCTGGTTATCTAAAAAATTACGGGCGATGTAAGCATGAAGTTGTGTTTTTAATATTTTTTCTGATGCCCTGATTTCTGCTGGACGCTCTTTAACACCGTTTTTTGCTGCATAAGCAACAAATTTACGAAAGATATTATTTTTCTCAAGATATTTTATGAAGTCTTCAGCGCTGCTAAGGCGTGATAATTCCCTGCGGTTCATATCAGAATAGTCAAGTGCAAAGTTATATAACAAACCGGTATTTCTGATGTCGATGTAATAATTAGTAATACCCAGCGTATCAAGCGGGACAAATATATCAGGCATAATACCGCCACCTCCATATACAACTTTACCGGCCGGAGTAACATATTTCAATGAATCGGCAAATCTGACGCTATCCGGTGATTCCATCTCCCCGTTAATATAACGTAGGTTTATGTCGTTGTAATAGTCGTTGATATTCTTGTTATAAGGCTTCTGAATACACCTGCCTGTAGGTGTATAATAACGGGCTATGGTGAGCCTCAAAGCTGAGCCATCTGAAAAATTTTTCTGCTCCTGCACCAGCCCTTTACCAAAAGATCTACGGCCTATTATTAGACCCCTGTCATTGTCCTGTATTGCTCCGGCTAATATTTCACTGGCTGAAGCTGAGTTCTCATCAATCAGTATGGTTAATTCAATGTCGGTGGCCAGACCGCCGGGAGTTGAACGAAAATCCTCGCGATTTCGTGCCTTGCCTTGTGTATATACGATTAATTCATTTCCGGCCAGAAACTGGTCAGCCAGATAAACGGCTGCATCCATATAACCACCACCGTTTTCACGAAGATCGAGAATCAGCTTCTTCATGCCCTGTGACCTGAGCTGAGTAAGCGAAGTAATAAACTCCTCCGTGGTTGTACGGGAAAATTTATTAAGCTTAATATAGCCTATGTTTTTCTTAATCATGTAACTTATGTCAACACTATACAAAGGTATGTTATCACGCACAATAGAAAATTCCAGTAAATCTTTAACATTACGGCGTAACACTTTTACTGTAACCTTTGTTCCTTTGGGCCCGCGAAGCCTCTTCACAATTGAGTCACTTGGCATGTTGCATCCGGCAACGGTTTCATCATCAACTTTTATTATACGGTCACCGGCTAAAATCCCAACTTTTTCAGAAGGCCCGTTGGCAATAACCTGAATTACTACCAGTGTATCATCAAGCATATTAAACTGTATGCCTATTCCACTGAAATTACCTTCCAGTGGTTCGTTAACTTTCTGCAAATCTTTAGCAGGAATATATTGTGAATGCGGATCAAGTTCTTCCAGAATTTTTGGAATGGTATTTTCAACCAATGCTTCCTTTGATACTTCATCAACATATGCATCTTCTATATAATTTAGCAGGTTATCCAACTTATTGGCCTTAGGAACAATAATAAACCTGTTTTCAGTCTGAAGTCCATTATAAAAACGTCCGAGCAAAATGCCTGCAGCAATTGCCAGAGCAATTATTAACGGCAGATAAATTTTAATTCCTTTGTTATTATATTCCATCTTTCTGATCAAGTTCAATAAATACTACTTCTATGTTAGCCCTTTTCAGCAAATTAATTCCATCTTCGGAATGGTAATGATTACAATAAACAACACGTTTTATGCCCGACTGGATAATAAGTTTTGCACATTCCATGCATGGTGATGAGGTAATATACAAAGTGGCTCCTTCACTGCTGTTGTTCGACTTTGCTACCTTGGTAATGGCATTGGCTTCGGCATGAAGCACGTATGGCTTTGTTTTAAAATTTTCATCTTCACAGATATTTTCAAAACCGGCTGGTGTGCCATTATATCCATCGGAAATAATCATCCTTTCCTTTACAATAAGCGCACCTACCTGTCTTCTTTTACAATAGGAATTCCTTGCCCAGATGACCGCCATTTCAAGATATCGCCGGTCAAATTGTTCCTGCTTTTCACCATAGGGATGAATAGGATCATATTTTTTCATGCATTCTTTTTCTGCTAAGGTATTATGCGTCAAAGATAATACATTTACATCTGCCTTTATAATTAAGATGAAAAAGGTTTATCTGGTTTTTAATACTTTCCCCTCGTATTGCTTATGGTCATATTCAATTTTATACACATAAAATCCATCTGCAAGCTGATGAACCGGAATATTGAACTTTTCACCCTGAAGACTTCCATTTACATACATATCTTTAATAAGGTTACCTTTAAGATCAAAAAGCTTTATTCTCAATAGTGCCTTTTCGGGGGTATCAAATTCAATTGTAAGTATATCTCCGGCACTAAAATAGACTTTAGGCTCAGTTTCTGCGGAATAATTGTTTAACTGATTTAATGAATTCACTGTAATCATACTTTTAACAATAATGTCGCCAACGCTTGCCGTAACCTCAATTTTACCGACAGTACTACCTTTTAAAACAGCAGATTTATCGCTTCGGACTATGAGTTCACCTCCACCCTGTGCAACCCATATAACATTAAAAGAGGTATCATTCATTGTTTTATTCATCTGGTCGATATAAGATAAAATCAAAACTACACTATCTCCCTGGTTAATTATTTTACTTCTGGGGCTGAGGGATAGCTTTGCAAGCTGCGGTATATAGACTAACTGTTCAAGCATTAGTGAATCATTTTTTTTACTACCTTTTGCATAAAGGATATAATAAGTGTTTTCCCGGGGCGATACGGTTAAACTTCCGTTAACCGGCACCAGTTCTCCATTTAAAAAGGCCGTATCAGCATTAATCGTAGTCCAGCTTATAATAGCCGAATCGCCAACAGCAAGATTCTTTTTGTTTGTAGTGAGGCTTGTTACAAAAGTAAGCCCCCCCTCTACCTGATGAATAATATCAGAATTTTCAAAATAATTGTATGCTATTTCGGCCATCACTCTCGAACCGGCAACATCGGGATGTATTTTATCAGGGAACAAATGCACACTATCAATTAAAGGATTGTAAAAATCGACCAGAACAGCTCCCGAATAATCAACAATAGAATCAATTGCAGGTATTACCCCATGAACCAACACTGAATCACGTATTCCCCATACAATATCATAGGCAGGAGGCGGATAGCAAACAATAAATCGCGTAAAAGGGTTTCTCAACCTGAAGGTATCAATCATTGATTTATAGTCATCATAATATTCATTTCCGTACAAATCCCAGTTTTGTGGTTTTGTATCATTGGTGCCCAGACAAATAAAAAGAATCTGGGGTGCAAATAACCAGCAATCTTTAAATTGCTTGTCATTCCAGAAAGGATAATCACCCTTCTTTAACATAGTCCTTGAAGAAATACCATAATTGACAACAATACATGTGTCGCCATATTTTTCCTGCAACATTGCTTTCAGTTGTGCCGGATAGGATTGATTTGCAGGATCAGGAAGGCCAGCACCATAAGTGATGCTGTTGCCGATAAAACCAATACGTACATGATAATCCTGAGAAAATAAGGCAGAAGCAAAAGCAACAATAAGTACCAAGATTGAATATAGCTTTTTCATAGAATTTAAGTTTGTCAAATATAAAAAAAGAATTTTCTCAATGCTGCTATTATAGGTAATTTTATAATAATTAACCAGTAATTAGTTCCTTAAAGTATTAAAGCCCTGCGCTTTAATTTCAATTGAAGTATTATTGGGTGTTACAAGCAACGGCTTTTCATCTTTGCCGGTAATATGTCCGATAATTGTAATTTCAGGCCTGCCTGCTATTTTATCATAGTCATCGTGTGAAACGGTAAAAAGAAGTTCATAGTCTTCGCCACCATTAAGGGCAGCAACAAGAGGTTCAATATTAAATTCACCGGCTGCTTCAATTGTTGCCGGGTGAATAGGAATTTTATCGGCATAAATTTTACAACCTGCGCCAGAGGCATTACAAATGTGAAGAATATCAGAAGCAAGGCCGTCTGAAATATCAATCATTGAGGTAGGCATAAAACCTGCTTCACGGAAAAACCTGATAATATCCGCCCTCGCCTCAGGCTTTAGCTGTCTTTCAAGTATATAATTATAGTTTGACAAATCGGGTTGTATATCAGGATGATCATGATATATCCTGCGTTCACGTTCAAGGATTTGTAAGCCAAGATATGCTGCACCCAGATCACCGGTTACACAAATCAGGTCATTTTTTCCGGCTCCATTTCGCAAAGTGGTTTTATTTCTTTCAGCTTCCCCAAGTACAGTTATTGAAAGGGTCATTCCGGTTAACGACGACGCGGTATCGCCACCCGCAAGATCAACACCATATTTATCGCACGCAAGAATCAATCCTTCATATAATGCATCGAGCATGCTGATTTTAAATTTTTTCGAAACTGCCAATGAAATCAATAACTGCTTAGGCATTCCGTTCATGGCCAAAATATCTGAAAAACCAATAACGGCGGCCTTGTAACCCAAATGCTTTAATGGAGTGTAAATCAGATTAAAATGAATACCCTCAGCCAGAAGATCAGTTGTCGCTAAAACAACTTTCTCTCCGTAATCAAGAATAGCAGCATCATCGCCTACTCCAATAATTGTACTCTTATTCTTTACTTTAACATTACCCGTCAGATGCCTGATTAAGCCAAATTCACCCAGTGATGATATTTCATCATTATTTTGAACAGTTTCCGGCATATTATTGTTATCATTAATATTAAATGCAGACAAAGATCAATATATTTTTCGGTTTCATTTATTATCTTTGCCTTATTTAGAATGTTTCTAAATAATATCATATTTAAATTTGTTATTATTGCAGTGGCTGAAACAAAATGGAAAATTCGCAGGAACAAATATTATCAGAAGTAACAGGAAGTGATTATAAGTATGGTTTTACCACCAATATTGAAACTGATTTAATCCCTGCAGGGCTCAATGAAGATATAATCAGAATGATTTCTGCCCGTAAAAACGAACCTGAATTTTTGCTGGAATTCAGGTTAAAGGCATATCGTCATTGGAAAACGATGGAGATGCCTCACTGGGCTCATCTTAACATTCCTCCGATAGATTTTCAGCAGATAATATATTATGCAGCGCCGAAATCAAGGCCTAATCCAAAAAGTCTTGATGAAGTTGACCCTGAATTATTGCGTACTTTTGAAAAACTTGGCATTCCGCTTGAAGAGCAGAAGCAACTGGCAGGTGTGGCCGTTGATGTAGTAATGGATAGTGTTTCAGTAAAAACCACTTTTAAAGAGACATTAGCCGAACTGGGTGTAATTTTCTGCTCAATGAATGAAGCCATCCGCGAGCATCCCGATCTGGTTAAAAAATATCTTGGTTCAGTTGTGCCATATACGGATAATTATTTTGCTTCCCTTAATTCAGCAGTATTCAGTGATGGGTCATTTTGTTACATTCCCAAAGGGGTTCGTTGTCCCATGGAGCTTTCAACCTATTTCAGAATAAACGCTGCCAACACGGGTCAATTTGAGAGAACGTTGATTGTGGCCGAAGAAGACAGTTATGTTAGTTATCTTGAAGGATGTACTGCTCCTATGCGCGATGAGCATCAGCTGCATGCCGCAGTGGTTGAAATTATCGCACTTGAAAATGCAGAAGTAAAATATTCTACTGTTCAGAACTGGTATCCGGGGGATAAGAATGGAAACGGGGGTATTTACAACTTTGTTACAAAAAGAGGAATATGCAAAGGAGATAATTCAAAAATATCGTGGACACAGGTTGAAACAGGCTCAGCCATTACATGGAAATATCCGAGCTGCATTTTAAAAGGAGATAATTCAACCGGAGAATTTTATTCGGTAGCTGTTACCAATCATTTTCAGCAGGCCGATACAGGGACAAAAATGATACATATCGGGAAAAACACAAAAAGTACAATTATTTCAAAAGGAATTTCAGCCGGATACGGGCAGAATTCATACCGCGGGCTTGTTAAGGTAGCCAAAAATGCCACCGGGGTGCGTAATTTCACCCAATGTGATTCATTACTGCTGGGCGATAAATGCGGAGCTCATACCTTTCCATATATTGAAGTTGAGAATGACTCAGCTATTATTGAACACGAAGCTACAACTTCAAAAATCAGCGAGGATCAGATATTTTACTGCAACCAGCGAGGCCTTGATAATGAAACAGCCGTAGGTCTGATTGTAAACGGATATGCCCGCGAAGTACTTAATAAACTTCCTATGGAATTT
>CAZBCB010000184.1:0-6363 GCA_964489905.1 uncultured Bacteroidales bacterium | reverse complement strand
AATTATATAATAATTTCATTCATTAATAATAAAAATTTGTCATTAAAGAATTTTTATTTCTGATTACATTTTATTTTATTTGCATCGATTTTTATCCAAAACAATATGGACGATTATCACGCGGAAATAATTAAAGTCTAACTTAACCAGCAACAGTGAATCATTGTAGCCTGCTGCTGGTTATAAACAGGGAGGTTACCATGATCACTTACTGGACTTACAACAACGGACTTGTTGAAAGCGAAACCATCCGTAAAAACTGCTGGGTTTCAGTAATAAAACCAACACCTGAAGAAACAGATTATCTTATTGAAAAACTAAATGTCTCACCTGATGTAATTAATGATATTCTTGACGTTGATGAACGTGCCCGTTATGAAACAGATGAACGGTGGGTAACTGTTATTCTTCGTATTCCTTTGCGCAATCTTGAAAACGGACTGCCTTTTTATACTGTTCCTTTTGGAATTTTAATTTCCGATTCCATGATCATAACAATCTGCTCTGCAGAAAATGATGTTATCCATTCAATTGTGGCAAACCGAATGGTTGACTTTAAAGACAGGAGTAATTTTGTTATGCATATATTCATGAAAACAGCCAATCTGTTTCACAGTTATCTGAAACAAATTAATATTCAGGTTGCCGCCATTGAAAATGATTTGCTTAAGTCAACCCGAAATAAAGAACTACATCAGATGCTTAAAATGGAAAAATGTCTGGTATATTTTATAACCTCCTTAAAATCAGATGAAATTTTGCTGGCAAGGCTTAAAAGCCTGAAAGTTTCCGTAATAGGCGAATTTGATGAAGATTTGATGGATAATGTAATCATAGAGTTCAAGCAGGCAATGGAAATGGCCAATATATACAGCGATATACAAAGCGGGATGATGGATGCATTTGCATCAGTAATATCAAATAACCTTAATGTTGTTATGAAACAGTTGGCATCAATTACAATTATTTTAATGATTCCGACATTTATTGCCAGCCTTTACGGAATGAATGTGCCCAATCATTTTGAAAATAACCCTTTCGGTTTTGTTTGGGTTTTATTAATTTCCTTTATTTTATCGGCATTTGGTGTATTCCTGTTCCGGAGGAAAAACTGGTTTTAATCTCGTACGAGCCATTCTTTTGCTTCATCAACCGTATCAAAGGGTCTCAATTGCATACCAGTAAAAACCTGTGCTATTTGAAGCAGAATTTTCTTTGCGCCTGTAACCCCTACAACTGCTTCTTTCTTTGTTAATTCCTTTGTTATTTTACCCGACTTTTTTAATGCATCGAGAGCTTCTCCGTAAACATAACTTCCGGTAAAATCAACCAATAACAGAATATCTTTTTTACCCATTGCACGTGCCTGCTCCCTGAAAGCATTGGTTCGCCTGATTACCTCCAGGAACTCTTCCGTGGTTTTAATATTGGTATAATCTACAAAATAAATTTCCTTACCCTTATATTCAATGAATCTGGCTCCTTTTTCCATATCATATTGTTTTATGTTTCAATTAGTAACGAGCAACATTACAAATTGGTTACCGACAAAACCGGTGATTTTTATCATCGGTTTTGTTTGCGGTCTGATGATATTTCCTGAATCAATTATTTTAATTTAACTTTTTTTGTTTTTTAAAAATTTTTCCGCTTATTGATTCTTTATTTATGGTTTAATAATGTAATATTTGCTTTTTACATTTAATGAACAGCATATTCAATCATATTGAAGATAAATGGCTTCAGAAATTATATAATTATGTAAAAGCCGAATTTAAAAAACTATGGCTCCCATCACATGATGAAACACATCATTACAGGGTATGGCAATACTGTAAAGCATTAACCGGGGAATTACAACAAAACGGTTACCCGTTTAACATTCAGAAAATGGAACAGCTTATAATTGCTGTGTTTTTTCATGATGTTGGTCTTACACGTACATTAGATCCTGCCCATGGCATTGAAAGCCGCAACATTTGCCGGGATTTTCTTAAAAATTTTCCCCACCTTCAGGAAGACTTTATTAATCCGGTTCTAAATGCCATTGAAAAACATGATGACAAATCCTATATAAACCTGATTTCAGATGATGTTGAGAAAAATGCTGACCTTCAGGCTATACTGGCTGTAAGTGATGATCTGGATGCATTAGGGCCTATCGGCGTTTTCCGTTATATTGAAATATATTACCAACGTCAGATACCTGTAAATGAATTACCTTCACGAATTATTGAAAACCTTGACAACAGATTCAGTTATTTTTTATGGTTTTGTAACAGTCTGGGTAAATTCACCCGGATTCATAAAAACCGGTACCTCTACATAAAAAACTTTTTCGCAGAACTGGACAATCAGCTAAAAAAAGGGTTTCATCCGAACCTTATGGAGGGCCCGACAGGAGTTTATAATCTGATTATTAAAGAAACTCAGGAAAATCAGATACATTTTACTGAACTCCCTTCCAGATTCCGATATCAATTAACGGATGGTTTTTGTAGAAGGTTTTTAGATGATTTACAGGCAGAATTGAATAATTTTACATATTAAATCCTGTCATCAATAAAATATATGAAAGCTATGTTATTAAGCGGCGTATATGACCTTACAAAAAGTTATTCGCCGTTGTCATTGCATGAAATTGATATTCCGCAGCCCGAAAATGATGAGATACTCATAAAAGTTCGTGCCTGTGGTGTATGCCATACTGAAATTGATGAAATAGAAGGCCGTTTAATGCCTCCGGCATATCCTGTCATTCCCGGCCATCAGGTAACAGGTGAAGTAATCAGCGATACACCGGCGAATAAGCAGATTAAAAAAGGTGACAGAGTGGGCGTGGCATGGATTTATCATGCCTGCGGAAAATGCCATTGGTGTCTGTCGGGCCTTGAAAATCTCTGCCCTTCATTTAAGGCTACCGGACTCAACGTTAATGGAGGATATGCAGAATATATGGTAGCAAAAGCAGAATTTGTATTTAAAATTCCTGAAAATATTTCATATATCGAAGCTGCTCCGATGCTTTGTGCAGGTGCCATAGGGTATCGTTCGGTTAAACTTGCCGCAATACAAAACGGACAGGTATTAGGACTATCTGGATTTGGTGCTTCAGCTCACTTAGTAATCAAACTGGTAAAATATTTATATCCTTTAACAGACATTATAGTTTTTGCCCGTAATGCATCAGAACGGCAATTTGCCATTGAACTTGGCGCAAAATGGGCAGGTGACTTTTCTGATGCTCCTCCCCTTCGCCCCGATGCCATTATTGATACCACGCCGGTTTGGAATACCGTGATCAAGTCACTCGAAAATCTGGCTCCGGGAGGTCGGCTTGTAATAAATGCCATCAGAAAAGAAAATATTGACCTGAACTACCTGCTTCAGCTCGATTATCCGAAGCATCTCTGGATGGAAAAAGAAATTAAAAGTGTGGCCAATGTAACAAGGGCAGATGTTTCCGGTTTCCTGGAATCAGCATCAGCAATCCCTGTTAAACCCGAAGTGCAGTTATATTCACTGAAAGAAGCCAACAAGGCACTGATTGAAATAAAAAAACGTGAGATTAAAGGTGCAAAGGTGCTGGTGATGGATATGTAATTATCAGCATTCTCCAATGGCTTTATACCCGATTTCCACTCTTCAAAACCTCAGATTTCCCCTGTTCTTCTATCGGACATAAAAATCAAGCAACACCTGCCCTTCAACTGACCCTACAAGATGATCGCCGATTTTTACAGGGCCAACTCCAGCGGGTGTTCCGGTATATATGAGATCTCCTATTTTGAGGGTCATAAATTTTGAAACATAAGCGATAATATCGTCAAAAGAAAATATGAGGTCTTTTGTATTTCCCTTCTGAACAATTTTGTCATTTAGTTCGAGTTGAAAATTAATTGAATAAGGATCAGGAAGTTTATCCTTTTTAATAAATTTTCCGAGTGCAGCAGCGCCATCAAAACCTTTAGAAATCTCCCATGGATTTCCGTTTTTTATGCAATCACGCTGAATATCCCGTGCAGTAAAGTCAATGCCGATGCCTACTTCCTGATAATAACGATTGGCAAATTGCTTTTCAATATTTTTGCCCAGCCTAATTATTTTGAGCACTATTTCTGTTTCATAATGCACCTCTGTAGAAAAATCAGGCATGAAGAAAGGTTGATCGTTTAAAAGAATAGATGATTCTGGTTTCATAAAAAAAACAGGTACAGATGGCACTTCACTATTTAATTCTTTGGCATGGTCGGCATAGTTTCGGGCGATACAAATAATTTTCATTGGTTTAGCTTTTAAGTTTTGTATTATTAAACATTTTCAGTAAAACATTATAATCACCTATTTATTACCAAATGCTTCTCTAAGTTTAATGGCTGTAAGCACCTTTTTTGTGTGTAACGGAAACGATCCATTAATCATCCACCCATAATAACCAGGGTCTTTTTTAAGCACATCGGCCACGCGCTGTCCTTTATATTTTCCGAAATTAAATACTTCCTGGTCTTCATCGTCATAAATTATTCTTCCCATAAAATCGACGTTGCGGTTATGGCTTGAAAATTTTGCCAGTTCATCAACATCATTGGGTAAATCATCATACTTGTCCAGTTGTGCCTGCAGAATTTCATAAGTTGCACGGGTATCCGCTTCAGCTGTGTGAGCATCTTCAAGATACTTGTTACAATAAAACTTATATGCTGCACTTAAATTACGTTGTTCTTTTTTATGAAAAATAACCTGAATGTCGATAAACTTTCTCTTTTTGAGATCAAGTTCAATGTCGGCCCGCAGAAATTCTTCTGCAAGCAAGGGAAGGTCAAATTTATTGGAATTATATCCCGCGAAATCACATCCTTCAAAGACTGCTGCCAGATTTTTGGCAATTTCTTTAAATGAAGGGGCATCTTTGACATCTTCATCTTTTATTCCATGTATGCTGGTCGCTTTCGCGGGTATTGGTATCCCCGGGTTGACCCGGATGGTTTTTGATTCCTCATTGCCATTCGGATATATTTTCAGATATGAAATTTCAACGATACGGTCAACAGCAACATCAATTCCCGTTGTTTCCAGATCGAAAAAAATAAGGGGATTTTTCAGCTGAAGTCTCATGATCCTACCATCATAGGCATTAAAAGCATAAGAACATCTTCATTTTCATCATCTTTTTGCAAAGGCAGAAACAAACCTGCTCTTGATGGATCAGATAATTCGATAGTAACATCGGTAGATTGAAGATTGCTGAGGATTTCAATCAGAAATAAGGCCTTAAAGCCAATTTCCATATCATCACCATTATACTGGCATGGCAACTCTTCATATGCTGATGTTGAAAGATCAATATCCTGTGCTGATAAGGCAATTTTATTACCTGTTAATTTAATCCTTACCAGATTACTGGCCTGATTTGAAAATACAGAAACTCTTCTTATAGTATTCAGCAATCTCAACCGATCAATGATGAGTTTATTAGGGTTATTAACCGGAATAACCGAATTGTAACTGGGATAAACACCTTCTACAAGCCGGCATACCAGCCTGTAGTCAGAAAAAGTAAAAAATGCATTTTTGTCGTCAAATGATACCCTGATCTGATCCTGTTCTTTGGCCAGAATGCTTTTAAGAATTGAAGCAGGTTTCCTGGGTAAGATAAAAGAGGCTCCGGATTCTTCAGCTTTAATGTCTAACCGTTTGTAACGAACCAGTTTCTGCGCATCCGAAGCAACAAAGTTAAGCGCTTTATCAGTCAGTTCGAAAAATATTCCGTTCATTACAGGCCTTAATTCATCTTCGGCAGCAGCAAAAATAGTATTACTGATGCCACTTAACAAGGCTTCAGAAGTAGCAACGAAAGATACCTCCTTTTCCTTCTTTATCTGAGGTAACAAAGGGAAATCATCTCCGTTCAGGCCCATTATTGAAAACTGTCCGTTTTCAGAACTAATGACAATATTGTAATTATCTGTATTAATATCAAAGGCAAGAGGCTGGTCGGAAAATTCCTTCAGCGACTCGGTAAGAATACGGGCAGGAATAGCAACGGTTCCTTCATCGGATGCATTTTCAAGCATAATATTAGTTACCAGTGTAGTCTCGAGATCTGAAGCTGTAATTTCCAGCTTTTGCCCTTCTAACTTAAACAAGAAATTATCTAAAATAGGCAATGTGTTTTTAGGATTAATAACCCTGCTTGCCGATTGTAAATGATTTAACAAATCGATACTTGATACAACAAATTTCATGTACGAAAAAATTTAAATGACTTTAATACAATAATTTTGGTTAAAAAAAATAATAACTACTCAAAAGTCAATATTACAAAAAAAAAGATTTCCTTACAGGTAGTTTTTTAATTTTTTA
>CAZBCB010000183.1:0-6392 GCA_964489905.1 uncultured Bacteroidales bacterium | reverse complement strand
AAAATAAAACATAAATTGTGAAAAAAATGCTATATTTTACCTGATTTCTGTCCGGTGATAATTTATATGCTTATTTATGAATGAACTCAAACTGATAGGTCCTTTTAAGCAACTGATTACTCTTGACGGACTTCCGCTAAAAGGTCCCTTACAGGATGATCAGCTTGAGATAATTGTTGAAGGAGGTATAGTTGTTGAAGGTAACATTATTCATGAGACAGGTAAATTTAAAGATTTACTGGCCGTTTATTATAATTCGATAGAATCATTTGAAGAAACAGACTCATCTTACGTAGTGATGCCCGGCTTTGTTGATTCACACACACATATTTGCTGGGCAGGCTCACGTGCTTCTGATTTTGCCATGAGGCTTTCAGGAAAAACCTATCAGGAAATTGCTGCCCTTGGCGGCGGTATCTGGTATACAGTTACTCAAACACGTGCCATGCCCGTTGATGATCTTGCTGAGATAACGGCACAACATGCAAACTGGTTATTAAAAAGGGGAACAACAACCATTGAAGTCAAAAGCGGATACGGGCTCGATTTCGACAATGAAGTTAAAATGCTCGAATCTGTAAACAGGGCAAAAAAATCAACTGAGGCTGAACTGATACCTACATGCCTTGCTGCACATATTAAACCGCATGATTTTGACGGGTCATCCGAAGCATATCTGGAATGGATTGTACAAGAGTTATTGCCTGAAATAAAAAGACGAAGTCTTTGCCGGCGTGCAGATATTTACATCGATAAAGGCGCTTTTGAAATCAAAGAATCATTGCATTTTTTAAAACAGGCCAGAAAGTCCGGCTTTGAAATTACGGCTCATGTTGACCAGTTTATGTCAGGCGGAATAAAGGCTACGCTGGAAGCCGGCACACTGAGTGCCGACCATCTTGAAGTCATTTCAGATGAAAACATAAGACTTTTGGCCATGAGCGATACGGTTGCAGTTGTTCTGCCCGGTTCATCGATCGGGTTGGGGATTGATTTTGCTCCTGCCCGTAAATTGCTCAATGCAGGCGCATCCCTTGCCATTGCGTCGGACTGGAATCCCGGATCTGCTCCCATGGGGAACCTGCTTGCAGAAGCCAGTATCATGGGTATATATGAAAAACTGAGTATGGCTGAAATACTGGCTGGTATAACCTTCAGGGCTGCGAATGCACTTAATCTTCGTGACAGAGGAATAATCAAAAAAGGTATGATAGCTGATTTTATCGCATTTCCTTGTTCTGATTACCGGGAAATACTATATTGTCAGGGAAGCCTTTTGCCTGAGTTGATCTGGAAAAACGGAAAACGGACAGCAGAATGAGACTTTCTTTTGATTAAACTTAGTTAATTTGAATCTGTTATTTTAGCTTCTACTGTTTTCAATATTTCCTGTTCCATTTGCAGGGCTTGTTTTTCCAATATGCCGGCTTCTTTCAGCATTTCATTTATATTTTCCTTATTATCAATACTTCTGGCATTGATTTTCACATTCATATAAGCTCCTCTGACGGCGGCACAGGCACACAAAGCCCCGACACCCGCATCAGTCACAGAATTAGGATTGCCCTGTAAGACCATGGCTTTAATAACATCAAATGCCTCATATGCTTTTTTCATAATCCTGAAAGGTATTTCGGCAGCATGTATTGTAGCTTCCTGAATAGCTGCTTTCCTTTTTAACTGGTCCGTTTCGGTATCTTTAGGCATTCCATAAGCTTCCATAAGTTTGTTAAATGCCTGGGTGTCTTCATCAACAAGCGAAATCAGTTCGCGTTGAACAGCCATTGCCTTTTCAGCCCAGTCTGAGAATTCTTTCCAGCGTACATCCCATCCCGCTTTATGTGCGGATATATTAGCAACCATCGCTGCTAGCGAGGCTCCGAGTGCGCCAATATATGCCGAAACGGAACCTCCTCCCGGAGCAGGTGACTCGGAGGCGGTTTCATCAGCAAATGCTGCAATATTCATATTCGTCAGGCTTTTTTGATTTGCGTCCCGAAGGATATATTCTATAATCTTTTTTTCAGGGTAAAAGGGTGCGAGATCGTCAAGACCAAGAGATTTAACTGCTATTTTGATGATTTCTTTTTCCGGAATACCTGTTGAACGATTTTGTTTATGCAGGAAATATCTGCCTGCTTCAAGCATGGCTTTTAATGGTATAACGCCAACAAGTTCTGAACCGGTAACACGCAACCCTCTTTTACGGGCTTGTTCGCATGCAGTATCAAACACTACATGCAGGGGTGTAACTGAAATATCGGTGAGGTTAACCGATACCTGTGCAATACCATATTCTTCAATATACCATCCAATGGCTTTGACTGCTTTAAGCAGTCCCGGTTCATACAATGGTTCTCCGTTGTCATCTTTTAATATTTTCCCTGTTACCGGGTCGCCTTCACGCTTTATCCTTCCCTTTTCCCTGATGTCGAAGGCTATAGCATTGGCACGTCGTACGGAGGTGGTATTGAGATTGATGTTATAAGCAATAAGAAAATTACGAGCCCCGACAGCGGTGGCACCTGTGCGTGCAACCGATTCGTCCCATTCTGCAGGGCCGAAATCAGGTTTCCATCCCGGTGAAATCATCTTTTTTGCCAGACCCTCATATTCGCCTTTACGGCAATCGGCAAGATTGCGGCGGCTATTATCAAAGGCTGCATACTCGTAACAATATACCGGGATATGCAACTCTTCACCAATACGTTTTGCGAGTTTACGTGCATATTCTGCCACCTCCTCCATGGTGATACCGGCAACGGGTACTAATGGACAAACATCAGTGGCTCCGAAACGGGGATGCGCACCAAAGTGGCTCCGCATATCAATCAGTTCGGCAGCCTTTTTTGTTGCTCTGAAAGCTGCCTCGCATACTTCAACAGGAGTTCCTACAAAAGTGACTACAGTACGATTTGTGCTTTTCCCCGGATCTACATCCAGTAGTTTTACACCCTCCACTGCTTCAATTTCAGCAGTAATCTGGTGTATTATCTGCATGTTGCGCCCTTCACTGAAATTGGGAACACATTCAATAAGTTGTTTCATTTTCGTGATAAATTGTTTCACATATTTACAAATATTCCTGCATTCTTCCGCTGATTTGTTTCAGTGAAATTTCTGCCAGCTTGGCCTGATATTGTGCTGTGAGCAACCGGTCTTCGGCATCGAGATACATGCGCTCTATTTCACGCATTTCAATACCCGAGAGATTACCAATTCTGAACCTTTCCATAGCTATGTCAAAGTTGTCATGCGCTATGCTGAGGTTTTGTTTTTCAAGCTCGATAAGCCTCAATGAATTCTGATAAATTATATAAACTTCATTTAAAGTAGCTATCACATCCTGTTTAAGATTTTCATAATTCAATCTTGAGTTTTCAATTTCAATCCTTGCGTTTTTCCGCTGTCTATGCAGATCAAAGCCGTTAAAGATTGGCAGGGTTAATGTTGCTCCATAGTTCCACCCTTTCTGATAGTTTTCCAGTAATATTCCGGCCTGCGCTTCGCTGCGTGTAAAAGTGTATCCGCCATTCAGACTGATGACAGGATACATGCGCGAATTTATCAGTTTCATGTCAAGTGCTGAAAGTGATTGTTTTTGTTGGGCTATCAGCAAATCTGCGTTATTGCTAAGAGTTTGATTGATAAGATCTTCAAAAAGTATGGAGTAATCAACGGCAATAGAATCTTCAATAATCAAAGTAGTATCCGGACTTAGTGCCAGTATACGGTTTAGTTGAACAGAGGAATTTTTTAATGATTGAATTTGTTGCAGATACAATGATGAATCGGTGTGATATTCAACCATTGCCTGCTGAAAATCAAGTTTTGAAGCATAACCGATACGGTATTTCTCTTCGGTAATGCGCAATCGTTCTTTTGAAAGTTCCATCACATAATTCAACGTCTTAAGCCGTTTTTGCTGTCTCAGGTAATTATAATATTCTGATCCGATTGTACTGATAAGATTTTCAACAGCCATGCGGGTTGTCAGTTTACCCATCTCCAGAATTTCATTCAGCTTTTTATATTCTACAAACATACCGAAGCCGTCAAAAATTGTCCATTCAAGGGCAATACTGGTATTCAGCGAATTAGACCTGGCATTGTCGCGTTCCTGAATTTCTCCTGAAAACCTTTTCTGTCGTGAATCAATTATTGCATAATTCAGAGTGCTTCTGGCGCTGAGATCAGGTAACATATTCGTCAGACCAAACGTATAATTATTATGGGCTATTTTTTCCTGGTTTTTCACTATTTTTATGTTGTAATTCTGTTCAAGCCCGATTCCGATACAGGCACTGAAACTTAATGATTCCTGACATAAAACCTTGCTTATAACGATGCCGGTCTGCAGAAAAAATAAAACCGGTAAATACTTAATTAATATTCTTTTCCTTATCATTTTCAGTGTTTTCAGCAAGAAGTTCAACATTAGAAACCAGTTTTGACCTTTCTGAAAGGTATGTGTACATGGCAGGTACTATGTAGAGTGTGAGAAAGGTTGAGAAAATCAGTCCGCCGACAACGGCAATGCCCATTGATATGCGACTTTCAGCGCCGGCACCAAGAGCAAGGGCAATAGGCAGTGTCCCCAGAATAGTAGATAAGCTTGTCATTAAAATAGGTCTGAAACGTGCAGCTGCGGCAAAAATAATTGCATCATGTCTGTTCATACCCACAGCTTTACGCTGATTGGCAAATTCAACCATGAGGATCCCATTTTTTGCTACCAGGCCGATTAACATAATTATACCTATCTGACTGAAGATATTCATGGTTTGATTGAAATACCAAAGAAATATCAGGGCTCCGCATAAGGCCAGCGGAACTGTAAACATAATGATAAGCGGGTCACGGAAACTTTCAAACTGTGCTGCCAGAACCAGGTAGATTAAGACAAGCGCAAGCATGAAAGCGAATGCAAGGCTGGATGAACTTTCAGCAAAATCTTTTGAATCGCCAGCTAATGCTGTTGAATAAGTTTCATCAAGGACTTTTGCTGCAATACGGTCCATTTCCTTAATACCCTGGCCTATGGTATATCCTTTTGCCAGACCTGCTGAAATGGTAGCCGATAAATAGCGGTTGTAGTGGTAGAGTTGCGGAGGCCCGCTTTCTTCTTTAAGGGTAACCAGATTATCAAGCTGAATCATCTGTCCCTTGTTATTTCTCACATAAATTGATTTCAGGTCAACAGGGGCATTACGGTCAGGCCTGTCAAATTGTCCGATTACCTGATATTGTTTTCCGTTCATAACAAAATAGCCAAATCTTGTTCCGCTGAGGGCAAGCTGAAGCGTCTGACCTATATTATAAGTTGATACGCCAAGCAATATGGCTTTTTCACGATTGATTTCAACCCTGATTTCAGGTTTGGTAAATTTCAGGTCAACGTCAACCACCTGAAATATTTTGCTCTCCGATGCTTCAGCAAGAAAGCGTGGTAAGACAGCCTTAAGCTTATCAATATCCTGTGCCTGAATAACATATTGCACAGGTAATCCGCTTCTGCGGCTGCCGAATGTTTGCTGCTGAACCACGTACGATCGTGCTCCGGTTAGTTTCTTTACTGATTTTGATAGTGTTTCAGCAATTTCCTGTTGGGAACGTTTACGTTTTTCCCTATCTTTCAAAATAATACGTAAAAAACCCGAGTTTGTAATACCTGATCCTCCCGGTGATATAATAGAAATAATGCCTTCTGATTCGGGTATTTCTTCTTTGGTGAGGTTATAAAGTTCTTCCATGTAACGCTGCATATATTCAAATGTAGCTCCTTCCTGGGCCGTGGCATTTATTCTCAGGTTTGAACGGTCTTCAACCGGTGCCATTTCAGCAGGCAAAAAACGCCAGATAAGAAATATAATAACAACCATAACAAGAACAATTATTATGGCTATCCATCTTCTTTTAATAAAATTTTTCAGTGACTTTTCATAAAATGAAATTAAACGGTTAAAAAACGGTTCAGTTTTATAATATAGCCAGTTTTCGGTATGATGTGCTTTCAGAATTTTTGTTGCCAGCATAGGCGTGAGGGTAAGTGCAACAAAAGAGGAGATAATAACGGCACCTGAAATCACAATAGAAAATTCTCTGAACAGTCGTCCTGTTGTACCCTGTAAAAATACTATCGGGGTAAAAACGGCTACCAGCGTTATGGTAGTGGCAATGATGGCAAAAAATATTTCTGCTGAACCTTTTAGTCCTGCATCAGTGGGTGCCATGCCCCTTTCAATTTTAACATAGATATTTTCAAGAACGATAATAGCATCATCAACAACAAGGCCAATGGAAAGAACCACTCCGAGCAGTGTGAGCACGTTAATGGTATAATTAAAAATATAAAGGATATAAAAAGCGCCGATAAGTGAAACCGGAATAGC
>CAZBCB010000182.1:0-6398 GCA_964489905.1 uncultured Bacteroidales bacterium | reverse complement strand
TTTTGGTTTTAATTTAGAGGCTATTGTAATATCAGGTCTTGAAATAAACGATACAATCAAATTCATGAGAAATTTTTGTAATAAGGCAAAATTCGTCAATTGATTTTGTCTGTCGGGGAAGTCAATAGAAACAATATGGTTTAATATATTTAATATTTACTGTGTTTTTATAGACTAATCCCGGATAACTATTAATCGTTATTTGTAAATGTATAATCAGGAAAGTCCAACTGCTTTTCCGTCAGGTAAAACCTTAATGCGTGCAGCAGCAGGAACCTTGGGCAATCCGGGCATGGTTAAAATATTGCCACAAATTACCACAATAAAACCAGCACCGGCCGCCAGGCGCAATTCATTGACTGTAATTTTGAAATTTCTTGGTCTGCCTTTAAGCTTAGGATTGTCCGACAATGATTTCGAGGTTTTTGCTATACATACAGGCAATTTATCAAATCCATGCCGGTTAATAAGTTCAAGGTCGGTAATTGCATTATGATCGTAATCAACACCATCCGATCCGTATATTTTACGTGCAATTATGTCAATCTTATCTTTTAAAGGCAAATCAGTATCATATAGGAATTTTGGTTTTATTTGCTCATGTTCATGGATACTGCGGATAACTGCTTTTGCGAGATCAGATGCCCCTGCCCCGCCCTGTTTGTAATTTTCAGAGATAACAGCTTCTATTTGTAATCCATTGCAAAATTTAATAATTTTTTTCAGGTCATCAACGTTATCATCATCAAACCGGTTAATGGAAACAACGGGGTTTATACCGAAAGCTCTGATGTTTTCAATATGTTTGGCCAGATTACCGAGTCCGCCTTCTTCATTAAAACCACCGTGATAATTAATAGCTTTCAGAGTAGCGACTATAACAACAGCTTTTGGGAAAAGACCTGCATTGCGGCATTTTATATGAAAAAATTTTTCTGCACCAAGATCGGTTGCAAAACCTGCTTCAGTAACGACGTAATTACTCAATTTAAGAGCCATACGTGTTGCAAGAGTGCTGTTTGTACCCTGTGCAATATTAGCAAAAGGTCCTGCATGAACAAAAGCAGGAGTACCTTCAAGTGTCTGAACTAAATTAGGGTGGATAGCATCGCGTAACAGCACCTGCATGGCACCTTCAGCATTTATATCAGCAGCTTTTATTGGATCTCCTTTGTATGTATATCCAACAACAATTCGTGCAAGCCTTTGCCCCAGATCATAATAATCACTGGCCAGGCAAAGGATTGCCATTACCTCTGATGCAGGTGTAATATTGAAACCGTCAGGACGGGGTATTCCATGATGAACTCCACCCAGTCCTATAAAAATTTCACGCAAGGCACGATCATTTAGATCTATTACACGTTTCCAGACTATACGACGGGGATCAATTCCAAAGTCGTTACCGTGCTGTAAATGATTGTCGATCATTGCAGATAACAGGTTATTTGCTTTACTCACCGAATACATATCACCTACAAAGTGCAGATTGATGTCTTCTGCAGGCATAACTTGTGAAGCGCCTGCCCCTGTGCCTCCTCCCTTAATACCAAAATAAGGCCCCAGTGAAGGTTCACGAAGGCAAATAGTACTGTTATAACCTAAAAACCTTAACGCATCACCCAGTCCTATTGTTGTGGTTGTTTTTCCTTCACCTTGCGGTGTAGGTGTCATTGCTGTCACGAGGATAAGGTTGCCATCAGGATCATTTTTTCTGGAAAACAGATGATCAACAGGAATTTTAGCAATATAATGTCCGTGGGGTAAAATCGCATCATATTCAAGCCCAAGGTCACCTGCAACATCCTTTATCTTTCTGAGCTGGTGCGAATCGTTCTTATAGTACATAAATGATACTGATTGTTAAAAAATTCAAAACAAATTTATAAAAATGCAAATAAGCTATTTTTTTTGAATTAAAACATATCTTATGCCATAAAAATTTTTATTTTGATTAATCTTGTGTATTTAATTATTTATGAACAAATTATTTCGAAGATATTCAATTTAAACTTATGCCTGCATTATATCTTATTCCCTGTACCCTGGGAGATGTGCCTCCACATGAGGTAATTCCTGATAAAACAATAGAGATTATCAGGGAGCTTGATCATTTTATTGTTGAAGAAGTAAAAACTGCACGACGTTTTCTTGTAAGAATAGGTATTAAAAAATCAATTGATTTAGTGAATTTTTTTGTTTTAAATGAGCATACTGATAAGAAACAGATTGAATTGTTTTTTCATCAGGAAAGCAATCATGATTATGGGTTGCTTTCTGAAGCTGGTTTGCCGGCAATAGCTGATCCGGGATCAGAACTTATTTTAGCAGCCCATAAGTCAGGTTACAGAATAATTCCTCTTACAGGACCCTCATCAATATTTCTGGCTATGATGGCATCGGGACTTAATGGTCAAAACTTTGCATTTAACGGATATCTTCCGGTAAAAGATCATGAGCGCAGAATAAAATTACAACTTCTTGAAAAAAAGTCGATACAGGAAAACCAATCCCAAATATTCATGGAAACCCCATATCGAAATAATCAGTTATTAAAAGCCATTGTTGAATCATGCTTACCTGAGACTTTTCTGTGCATAGCCACTAATATCACGCTTAAAAATGAAAGAATCTGCACAAAAACTATTGCGGAATGGAAAAAAGAAATGCCGGATCTGCATAAGCAGCCGGCTATTTTTATAATACATAGATATTAGTAAACTATTTTACAACAGATGCCTTTCCGATGTGTTCGACATAGATATCATATATAACAGTTTGATATTCAGGAACATAATAAAAACCGTAGGTTGAATTATATAATCCTTGCGTACCGAAGGCTTTTGTATATGGTAACACAGCTATTGCTTTGGTACCTTGTTTCATGGAATCAAGGGCTATTTCAAAACCATCAGGAATTGCTTTAATTGAACCACTTAGCAGGGTTTTTTTGCCATAAATTATAGTCAGCGGATTTTTATCTTTTATATTTGAATCAAACACTGTAGTGTGTATTACACCCTGGTCAACATATAAATATTTACCGGTATATCGAATAGAAACTGTATCATTGGTTTCAACAGAAAGTGTATCTCCGGTTGATTCATATTCACTATAATATATTCCTCTGTATGCAGCAGTTATTGTATCAATTGAATTCTCTTCAAGATATTTTAACATAACTGAATCTTCATATTTTACCGGATCAGTAATTACACTCATCAGATGAATACTGTATTTTACCGGTCTGCAATCATAAAATGCCAGTTCAGTTGGCATAATCAATGTAGCTGATCCTCCCTCTTTCATATAATATAAACCTTCATTAAATCCGGGGCGACTATAACCATATTTAAACTTTTTCGGGCCATAGATATAATCTTTAAATACGGTATCAGCTACCCATTTATCCTTTAGTGTGCTGTCAGTTGTCTCAATGACAGTACCATCCAGATACCAACCGGTGTATTTAACTACAACATAATTATTGGCAACCGGAGAAAGTCCTGTTCCAACTATTTCAGGAATGTAATACAGACCACTTTGTGTTTTATATTCACTCGAAATATTGTTATCTGCAAGATATCTGTTCAATTCTTGCCTGGATTGTTTTTCGCATTCTTCCCAGTCATTTTTCAGGCATGATGTTAAAAACAAAGCTGATGCCCCAGAAATTAAAACAACTTTAAAAACTTTCTGAAATAATACCATTTTCATTTTTTTAGCTATTTTTATTAATTGATGAAAAAGTAAACGCAATAGTTGCGTTTATATTTTTCCCGGCGAAGATACTTTTAAAATTTCAACTTCAAAAATCAACGATGTAAAAGGTGGTATTATACCCGTTGATGAACCATCTGATCCGAAGGCCATATCTGACGGCAGAATAACCAGTGATCTTTCTCCTTCATGCATCATTCCGATTGCTTCTTCTAAGCCTTTTACAACCTGCCATTCCGTTCCATAAACAAATTGAAATGGTTGATTACGTTTAACGGTGGAGTCAAAAAACTTACCATTCAGGAAACGTCCTTCATAATTAATGGTTATGGTGTCACCCGGCTCAATTTTTTTCCCTTTGCCCGGAACAAGGTTTATAAAATATATACCTGATGCCATCAATTCAACGGGAAGTTTTTCCTCTTCAATATATTGCCTTAGTACTACTTTTTCATATTCCCCAAAATCTTCAATCCAGTGTAAAAAAGCTTCTTTTTCTTTCTTGTATTCACTTTCAGTCTGTATTTCAAGCATATCCACTGTTACTTTCATTTTGCTATCTTCATCGAGAAATGATGGTAAAGCAGACTGCAATGTTTTGTAAAAAAAATCTGATGCTGAAATAATAAAAGTAGCGGATTCTTTTTCTGCCATCATCATGAAGCATTCGTCAACAGATCCTTCAAATGCAGGCTCAGTCAGCTGAAATTTTCTTCTTGCCGTAAAAAAAACAGAATCATTCATTGTTTTATAGGCTATGTCGATAGTAATATAATCGCCGGGCTGAGCTTTTCTATCATCTTCTCCAATTTTGTGAAGCTGATAATATATTCCATGACGGGCACGTTTAAAACCGGGATATTTTGAAAAATACTTGCATGAATTGATAGTAACTATCGAAAATAATATCAGTAATAATGGTAAACCTTTTTTAATATTTTTCATATATTTCTTTGTTTTAAAGGTATCATGAAACCCAGATAACAATTATTATTAATCATATTCATAATGTAATGTAAGGTTCATTATAAAATATATAAGTTCATAAAACTAGTCGTCTAATTTAATGAGTTTTACTTCATAAACAATAATGGCCCTGGCTGGTATACGATTACCATCGCCAGTAAGGCCATGAGCTAAATGAGGAGGCATAACAAAAAGTGCTTTGTCTCCTTGGTGCATTAATAATATTCCTTCTTCAAGGCCTGATTCAACGCCACCCTTACCTATCCTGAATTGTTTCAGTCCAAGTGAATCAGAATGATAGCAAAGAGTGCCGTCAAGCAATTCAACTTTATATGAAATAGTTGCCTTTAGTCCCGCCCTTGCAAGATTACCCTCTCCTTTTTCCAGAATCGCATACCATAAACCTGATTCAGTTTGTTCCATTTTTAGATTTCGGCGTTTCAGGTAGGCTTTAATTTTTTCAGCATCTTTCTTTATCAGAATGCGGTTGGCTCCAACCAGAGCTTCTTTTGTTTTATGATATTCCTCTTCGGTAATTTCTTTATTGCTTCGTTTGCATGCTGGTAAAATAAAGAGGGTAATAAGTAATAAAATTACTGAAGTTTTACTCCTCATAATCATTTAATTCGTTTTTAAATTGTGGCAGCAATTTACGAAATTTATCCAGGGTTGTATCAAGTGAATCATAAGATTCACCGCCCGAAGCATTTAAGTGACCGCCACCATTGAAATAATCAGCAGAAAACTTATTTACAGGGAAATTTCCTTTGGACCGGAAGGAGATCTTTATATGATCTTCCTTCTCAATAAAAAAGGCGGAGAACCTGATTCCTCTTATTGATAAGGGATAATTTACAAATCCTTCGGAATCGCCGGTTTTGAAATTATATTTTCGCAAATCATCCCGACTCAGCCATATCATGGCAGTACGATATTCAGGGTAATATTCCATACGGGCATTGAGACCCAGTCCAAGCAGCCGCATACGGTCAAAGGAGAAATTGTCATAAATACGGTAATAAATACGATCTTTGTCTATTCCATATTTTAATAAAGCTGCAACTATCTTATACGTTTCCGGTGATGACGAATTGTAACTGAAACAACCGGTATCTGTCATTATTGCTGCAAAAAGGCAGGTAGCAATGTCTTTATTGATTTTGTCTTTTAACCCGATTTTATTAATTAGCCTGTAGATCAGTTCGCCAGTGGAGCTGACTGAAGTATCGGAAATGATGCAATCAGCATCCAGATCGGGATCCGGGTGATGATCAACCAGGGCTATAAAAGCAGATGATTCAGAAACAGGCTTGTGGATTTGCTTAATTCTTTTAATGTCATTAAAATCGAGAAAAAAAATGATATCTGAAGCTTTTATTTGTTGAATAGCCGATGAGGTATCGTTATTAAAGACAAAGATATTATCATTTCCCGGAAGCCATTTTAAAAATAAGGGATAATCATTAGGAATATAAATTTTGCATTGATGACCAATAAGTGATAAGGTATTTAACAGTGCCAGCGAAGAACCAATAGCATCGCCGTCAGGATTAACATGTGTAAGAATAGTAATCCTTTGTGAACTTTTTTCCAGCTTTTTTTTGAGTAAAGCCACTCCTTTCCATATAGCTGTTTTTATTTCTTCCTTCATTGATTATTTATGCTTTAGTTCAAAATTACATAACTTTAACGGCCTTCCTTTTATTATATAT
>CAZBCB010000181.1:0-6412 GCA_964489905.1 uncultured Bacteroidales bacterium | reverse complement strand
ATTTATTATATGGTCTTAAAAAGAAAAAGTGCTTTCAGCAAGCAACTTAATCAAAAATATCTAATTTTGTCGTTCAAAAAATTAAAACAGGTAAATAAATGCCTCAGGTTTACAAGATAAGAAAAGGCCTGAATATTAATCTCAAAGGCAAAGCTGAAAAAATATTTGTCAAAACTGAAATTGCTGATTCTTACGCAGTTAAGCCTACTGACTTTCATCTTGTTATACCAAAACTCGAAGTCAGGGAAGGTGATAAGGTAAAGGCCGGCACAGTATTATTTCATGATAAAAACCATCCCGAAATAAAGTTTACTTCACCTGTGAGTGGTTTTATTTTATCAGTTAACCGTGGTGATCGCCGTATTATTAAAGAAATTGTTATAAAACCCGATTTCAGTCAGGAATTCGTTTCATTTGAACCCGGCAATCCGCTTGAGATGAATAGGGAAGAAATTATTGCCAAAATACTTGCAAGCGGTTTGTGGCCGGCAATTAAACAGCGGCCTTATAATATCATTGCCAATCCTTCCGGAACACCTAAATCAATTTTTATTTCAGCTTTTGATACAGCACCACTTGCTCCCGATTATGATTTTCTGATAAAAGGCTCGGAAAATGAATTTCATATTGGTGTTGATGCTTTATCAAGATTAACACCCGGCAAGGTACATATTAATATAAATAATGAATATCCGGCCTCATTTGCATTTTCCAAAGCACGCAATGCTCAGGTAAATTATTTCAGAGGTCCGCATCCGGCGGGTAATGTAGGTGTTCAGATACATAAAATTGATCCGCTTAATAAAGGTGAAGTTGTATGGACTATTGCTCCCCAGGAAGTTGTGATGATTGGCCGTTTGTTTAAAAATGGCATTTACGATGCATCAAAAATTGTAGCACTTACAGGGTCGGAAGTGATAAAACCCAGGTACTATAAGGTAATAAGCGGTGCTAATATAAAAAATCTGACCGAAAATAATACACGCGAAGGATTTCATCGATATATCAGTGGTAATGTTTTGACCGGTAAACAAATTGAACCCAATGGTTTCATTGGTTATTATGATTCACAAATAACGGTTATTCCCGAGGGGATTCATTCCGAATTTCTCGGATGGGCCAGACCTGGTTTCAACAAATTCAGCCTTTCGCGTTCATTCTTTTCATGGCTTGCTCCTGACAGGGAATATAAAATAACAACCAATATGAATGGTGGTCACAGGGCCTTTGTGGCAACCGGTATTTATGAAAAGGTTTTACCCATGGACATTTATCCCATGCAGTTATTTAAAGCCATTCTGGTTGAAGATGTTGATATGATGGAAAAACTGGGAATTTATGAGATTGCTGAAGAGGATGTAGCATTATGTGAATTTGTTTGCCCTTCAAAGACCAATATTCAGGACCTTGTCAGAAAAGGCCTCGACCTGATGATTAAAGAAATGAGCTAAAATTATAATTAAATACCAAACGGATGAATTTCCTGAGGAAATATATTGATAAAATAAAACCCAACTTTCAGAAAGGAGGAAAATTTGAAAAGTTGAGTGCCACCTTTGATGCATTTGAGACTTTTCTTTTTGTTCCTGCCAAAGTCACCAGCAGTGGTGCACATATCCGCGACAGCATGGATATGAAAAGGCTGATGTCGGTGGTAATTCTGGCGTTATTGCCAACGTTGCTTTTTGGAATGTATAATACGGGTTTTCAGCATTTTAAAATAACCGGTGAAACAGCAACATTCTGGCAATTATTTGGATATGGATTTTTAAAAGTATTGCCAATCATCATTGTTTCTTATGTAACGGGGCTGACAATTGAATTTGCATTTGCTCAGATTCGCGGCCACGAAGTTAATGAAGGTTTCTTAGTCACCGGTATGCTCATACCGCTTGTGCTTCCCGTTACCATACCTCTATGGATGGTGGCTGTTGCCACAGCATTTGCAGTAATTATCGGTAAAGAAGTGTTTGGCGGGACCGGCATGAATGTACTTAATCCTGCCCTTACAGCAAGAGCTTTTTTGTTTTTTGCATATCCGGGTAATATGACCGGCGACAGAGTATGGATCGCAGGCATGAGCCATGCAGCGAACCTGCCTGATACTACATCTGGCGCTACCGTTCTTGGCAATCTGTTACAGTCAGTTACTGACAATATACCTTACACAACTGTGATTTCAAAACTCCCTGATGATATAAATGCATTTTTAGGATTTATTCCAGGTTCCATTGGCGAAACATCAAAGGTTGCCATTCTCATTGGTGCTTTTATACTGATATATACCGGCGTCGGGAGCTGGAAGATTATTTTTTCAACCGTGCTGGGTGGCCTTTTCATGGGTTGGTTATTGAATATTTTTGCCGCCAATGCCTACATGGAGCTTCCCGCATACAAACATCTGCTTTACGGAGGATTTGCATTCGGAGCCGTTTTTATGGCTACAGACCCTGTTACTGCCTCACAAACCGAAAAAGGAAAATGGATTTATGGCTTCTTAGTGGGTGTACTTGCCATTCTTATACGCGTTCTCAATCCGGCTTATCCCGAAGGTATGATGCTGGCCATTCTATTGATGAATGTATTTGCCCCGCTTATTGACCACTATATTGTGGAAAATAACATAAAAAGACGCCTGCGCAGGCTTAAGAAAGCAGAAACGGCAGTGAACAACATTTAAAACAAACGTATCATGAATGTAAAGAGTAACACATACACCTTTATATACTCTTCAATAGTTGTGATAATTGTCGCTACTTTTCTTGCATTGGCTGCAACAGCATTAAAACCTGCACAGGACAGAAATATCGAAATTGAAAAAAAACTGAATATTCTGGCATCGCTGAGAATTAATGCCACGAAAAAAAATGTGCAACAGCTTTATAATCAATACATAACAAATAGTTATGCCATTAATAATAAGGGGGAGAAACAAAAAGGTGTTGATCCTTTTTACCTGAACCTGCGTGAAGAGTTAAAAAAGCCCTTAGATAAAAGAATGCTGCCCGTCTTTGAAGGCAATAAAAATGACAGTTCTTTCATTATCATACCTGTATATGGGAAAGGCCTTTGGGGTCCCATCTGGGGATATGTTTCACTTATTAAAGAGAAATCGGATATAACATCGGTTACTCATTACAGAAAGATATATGGAGTAATATTCGACCATAAAGGAGAAACTCCCGGCCTTGGGGCTGAGATAAATCAGGAATGGTTTCAGCTTCCGTTCAGGGGAAAAGTAATTTTTGATGATAAAGGTGCCTTCACGCCCATAAAAGTTGTAAAAGGAGGTGCTGATCCGGCTTCCCTGAATGAAGTAGATGCCATTTCGGGAGGTACCATCACCAGTAAGGGGGTTCAGGCAATGCTTGATACCTGCCTGGTAAGCTATCAATATTTTTTCAAAACAGCGAAATAACTGAAATATGGATGCCAAAAAATGGAAACTCTTAACAAATCCGCTCAATAACGAAAATCCTATTACTGTTCAGGTGCTGGGTATTTGTTCGGCACTGGCAGTAACCGTGCAGGTAAAACCGGCCCTTATCATGGCGCTATCAGTAACCGTTGTAACCGGTTTTTCAAATCTTATAATAGCAACCATAAGAAGCACGATACCTGTGCGCATCAGAATAATTATTCAGCTTGTTGTAATTGCATCGCTTGTTATTATAGTTGACCAGTTGCTGAAAGCCTATGTTTACGATGTAAGTAAAAAATTATCAGTATTTGTAGGCCTTATTATAACCAACTGCATCATCATGGGCCGTCTTGAAGCGTTTGCCATGTCGCACAAACCGATGGAATCATTGCTCGATGGGCTGGGAAACGGATTTGGTTATGGATTAATACTAATTATTGTTTCTGTTTTTCGCGAACTGTTTGGCAGTGGGTCAATACTCGGTTATCAGATTATACCCGAAGCCCTCTATCAGGCAGGATATAAAGATAACGGTATGATGATACTGCCACCAATGGCATTAATTACTGTTGGAATAATAATATGGATACAACGAAGTAAAAACAGAAAATTGATTGAAAAGTAACCTGAAGCCAGTTTAATTTTAAACTTATGGAACATTACTTCAACTTATTTATCCGCAATGTATTTATAGACAATATGGTTTTTGCCTATTTTTTAGGCATGTGTTCGTACCTTGCTGTATCAAAAACCATCAAAACCTCTGTGGGATTAGGCATAGCAGTCATTTTTGTCATTACAGTGACGGTCCCCGTTAACTGGCTGCTTGAAAATTATTTACTTAAAGAAGGTGCTCTGAAATGGCTTAGCCCTGCATTTGCAAAGTATGATCTTAGTTTTTTAAGCTTTTTGTTGTTCATTGCGGTTATTGCTGCTATCGTGCAATTACTTGAGATGGTTATTGAAAAGTTTTCACCTGCCTTATACAATGCACTTGGTATTTTTCTGCCTCTTATTGCAGTGAATTGTGCCATCCTTGGTGCGTCACTGTTTATGCAGGAACGTGAATATTCAAGTCTTTCCGAAGCGGCTGTTTATGCCTTTGGCGCAGGTGTTGGCTGGGCATTAGCTATTATCGTGCTTGCAGCAATCCGTGAAAAAATCAAGTATTCCAATATACCGGCTCCTTTGCGTGGCCTCGGAGTATCATTTATCCTCACCGGCTTGCTGGCCATCGCATTTATGGGTTTTATGGGTATTAAAATATAGCGCTTTCCTCAAATAAATAAATATGAGTATCACACAAACCATTCTGCTGAGTATAATAATTTTTCTGAGCATAATTCTTTTGCTTGTGGCCATACTGGTGTATGCAAAATCAAAACTCACAGCCGCCGGTAAGGTGAAAATTACAATTAATGAGGAAAAAGTTATTGAAGTTGAACCCGGGTCAACACTGCTGGCAACTTTGTCACAGGAAAACCTTTATTTGCCTTCAGCCTGCGGAGGAGGTGGCACATGCGGACTTTGCCGTTGCCAGATTGAGTCAGGCGGAGGATCAATACTTCCTACTGAAGTAGGGTTTTTTACACGAAAACAAATACATGACAACTGGCGCCTTGGCTGCCAGGTTAAAGTGCGCGAGGATCTTGTGATAAAAGTACCCGAGGAAGTGCTGGGTATTAAAAAATGGGAATGCGAAGTGGTTTCAAACCGCAATGTTGCTACTTTCATCAAGGAATTTGTAGTAAAACTGCCACCGGGAGAAACCTTACACTTTAAACCCGGTGGATATATCCAGATTGACGTGCCCAAATACGAAATGACTTTCCTGGATATAGACGTTGATGAAAAATTCAGAGATGAATGGGATTGTTATAATATGTGGGATCTGAAAATTAAAAATACCGAAGAAACATTCAGGGCTTATTCCATGGCCAACCATCCGGCAGAAGGCAACATTATAATGCTTAACATCCGTATTGCAACTCCGCCGTGGGACAATACAAAAAATACTTTTAAAAATGTTCCGCCAGGTGTTTGTTCTTCTTACATATTTTCAAGAAAACCAGGTGATAAAGTAAACATTTCAGGACCTTACGGGGAATTTTTTATTAAAGATACCAGCAGAGAAATGATATATATTGGCGGAGGAGCCGGTATGGCACCACTTAGGTCCCACATTTTCCATCTCTTTCATACGCTTAAAACCAACCGTAAAGTATCATACTGGTATGGAGCCCGTTCAAAACGTGAAATTTTTTATGAGGAAGAATTCCGTAAAATAGAGAAAAAATTCCCTAATTTCAGTTTTCATATAGCCCTTTCAGAACCAAAACCTGAAGATAACTGGAAAGGCCTTACAGGTTTTATTCATCAGGTACTTTTTAATGAATATCTTAGCAAACATGAAGAACCCGAAGAAGTTGAATATTACCTCTGCGGTCCTCCCATGATGAATGATGCCGTACTTAAAATGTTATACAACCTTGGCGTTCCCGACGACATGATTGCTTTTGATGATTTCGGGGGATGAGGAGTAAAAATACCAAACAGTAAATCAGCAGACAGGACACACAAGATGACAATCCTCAGAGCACACGCCTATTAACAATCAGCATATTTGTCGTCTTTCCTTTTTTGAAAACATCGTTCTCTTTGATTCTATCCCAAATTCGTCAATTGAAAAGATAAATAATTGACGAATCGACTAACAAAATCTAATCATTCCGAAATTTCGGATGATTAATTTGTCTTTCGGGAAAGTTAATATAAATATGTGTCTATTGGCTAATCTTGGTTTTATTTAATCAAATTCATGTCTGCAATACTATCAATAAGCATATTGGTGTATTCATATGCCTTCGGATATGTAATATGCCATAAATCAGGAAAATCTTTATCAGTAAAATAATTACATTTTATTTGAACATAACTAATATGTGTTGAATCAATATATCTTTTGAATATACTGATATTCTCCTCACCAAT
>CAZBCB010000180.1:0-6422 GCA_964489905.1 uncultured Bacteroidales bacterium | reverse complement strand
ATTATTGCATTAGAAAAATTTCTAATGCAATGCGATTAAGAAAAATCAACTTTTCAGGTTTGCTGGCGTTGCACCAGAAAAGTGATTTTTCTAAATCGGGATAACCCCAAATAATCCATTGGTTCGCTCTTTCTAAGAGCTCCCAATGAATAATTTGGGATTATTTAAATTCATTTTAAATAACCTTTTCATGTAAATATTCGTATCCTAAAAATTCCATTTTTTGTATTTTTGTCGATTCTTTGAGTGTCTTAATATATAAAACATTAACTATAAGCGATTTAAAATGAATAATACAAAAAATTTTATTACATGTGACGGTAATTATGCGGCATCGTATATTGCCTATATGTTTAGCGAAGTAGCTGCCATATATCCTATAACACCGTCATCTACCATGGCTGAAAATATTGATGAATGGTCGGCCAACGGAAGAAAGAACATTTTTGGAGAAGTTGTGAAAGTAGTTGAAATGCAATCGGAAGCTGGTGCCTCAGGAGCTGTTCATGGTTCACTGCAGGGAGGTTCCCTTACATCAACATATACTGCATCACAGGGCTTATTGCTGATGATCCCCAATATGTATAAGATAGCAGGTGAATTACTGCCCGGTGTATTTCATGTATCGGCACGAAGTCTGGCAGCCCAGGCGCTTTCGATATTTGGCGACCACAGCGATGTGATGAGCGCCCGGCAGACAGGTTTTGCCATGCTGGCAACAGGCAGTGTTCAGGAAATTATGGACCTTGCAGCCGTAGCACATCTGTCTGCAATTAAATCACGTGTGCCTTTCCTTCATTTCTTTGATGGTTTCAGAACCTCGGCTGAAGTTCAGAAAGTTGAAGTCCTTGAGATGGAAGAGTTATCAAAACTTATTGATTACAAAGCACTTAAGGAATTCAGAGACAGAGCATTGAATCCCGAACACCCGGTTACAAGAGGAACTGCCCAAAACCCTGATATTTATTTCCAGACACGCGAAGCAGCTAATAAATTTTATGAAGCTGTGCCGGATATTGTCAACGCCTATATGATTGAAATCAATAAACTCACCGGACGCGACTACAAGCCATTTAATTATTACGGAGCACCCGATGCCGAACATATTATTATTGCTATGGGTTCGGTAACCGAAACCACACGCGAAGTGGTTGATTATCTGAATGCTCAGGGTAAAAAAACAGGCCTTGTTGCTGTTCATCTCTACAGGCCTTTTTCAACCAGATATCTGCTTAATGTTATTCCAAAATCAGTTAAACGCATTGCTGTACTCGACCGCACAAAAGAGCCCGGAGCCAATGGAGAGCCTTTATATCTTGATGTTCGAGACGTCTTTTATGGACAGCCCAATGCACCAATGATAATTGGCGGCAGATACGGCCTTAGTTCAAAAGATACTACACCTGCCCAGATAATATCTGTGTTTGACAATCTTGAAGCAAAAGAACCAAAAGCAAAGTTCACGGTTGGTATCGACGATGATGTTACTTTCCTGTCGCTTCCGCTGAAACCTGAAATCAGTATTGCACCTAAAGGAACTTACGAAGCAAAATTTTATGGTATTGGTTCTGACGGTACTGTTGGTGCAAACAAAAATTCCATCAAAATTATCGGTGAATCAACAAACAAATATGTGCAGGCCTATTTTGCATACGATTCCAAGAAATCAGGCGGTGTTACCGTTTCTCACCTTCGTTTTGGCGACCAGCCCATCCGCGCGCCTTATCTCGTAAATACTCCCGACTTTGTTGCCTGCCATGTGCCGGCATATCTTGAAAAATATGATATGCTCAAAGGACTGAAAAAGGGTGGTATTTTCCTGCTTAACAGTATATGGGATGCAGAAGAAACAAAAAAGAAACTGCCTGATCATATTAAGAAATACCTTGCCGAAAATAATATTCAGTTTTATATTATCAATGCAACACGCATTGCAGAAAGCATTGGATTAGGTAACCGTACCAATTCCATAATGCAGTCGGCTTTCTTTAAGATTTCCAACGTGATACCTTATGACATGGCCCTTGATGAAATGAAGAAAGCCATTAAGAAAACCTTCGGCAGAAAAGGAGAAGACATTGTTAATATGAACCTTGCCGCCATTGATCGCGGTGGTGAGGTTGAAAAGGTTGATATTCCTGCTGAATGGAAAAATATTGAAATAAAACCGAAAAAAGATACACGTAATATTCCCGATTTTATCAGAAATGTCGTAGAGCCGATTAATCTGTTGCACGGAGATGAACTTAAAGTTTCTGCCTTTGCGGGACGTGAAGATGGGACATTCCCTGCCGGTACCACAGCTTATGAAAAGCGCGGTATAGCAGTTAACGTTCCTCAATGGTTGTCAGATAAATGTATTCAGTGTAATCAATGCGCTTATGTTTGTCCTCATAGTTGTATCAGGCCATTCCTGCTTGATGAAACCGAAGTAAAAGGTTTACCATCAGGGGTAGTGACTCTCAAAGCCATTGGAAAAGAACTCGAAGGATTTCAGTACCGGTTGCAGGTAAGTGTGCTTGATTGCACCGGCTGTGGCGTATGTGCCAATGTATGCCCTGCCAAGGAAAAAGCATTGATAATGAAACCTCTGGAAACTCAGCTTGCCGAGACAGAAAACTGGAATTATATGATCGAAAAGGTTTCACCAAAAGATCATCTGATTGAAATTGACAAGTCAGTTAAAAACAGTCAGTTTTCACAACCTTTATTTGAATTTTCCGGTGCATGCGGTGGATGTGGTGAAACACCTTATGTCAAACTCATTACTCAGTTATTTGGGGACCGTATGATTGTAGCCAATGCAACAGGTTGCTCCTCCATTTACGGAGGTTCTGCTCCTTCTACTCCATATTGTACAAATAAAAACGGTCAGGGACCTGCATGGGCAAATTCTCTGTTTGAAGATAATGCTGAATACGGGTTTGGCATTTCTCTTGGAGTAAATAAAATGAGAGAACGTATTGCCATTAAAATGACCGAAGCATTAAACGGTGCAGGCATTGCAGAACAAACCCGTCAGGCTTTTACTGAATGGCTCGAAGGTAAAAATGACGCAAAAAAATCAAAAACAGCCACTTTAAAAGTATTGGAGGCACTATCCAAAGAAAAAGACCCTGTTGCCAAAGAAATACTTGATCTGAAGCAATACCTTATCAAGAAATCGATTTGGATTTTTGGCGGCGATGGATGGGCCTATGACATTGGTTACGGCGGCCTTGATCATGTAATTGCTTCGGGTGAAGATGTCAATATTCTGGTAATGGATACTGAAGTATATTCCAATACCGGGGGCCAGGCATCAAAATCAACACCTGTTGGCGCTGTTGCAAAATTTGCCGCCTCGGGTAAAAAAATCAGAAAAAAGGATCTGGGAGCTATGGCCATGACATACGGATATGTATATGTTGCCCAGGTTTCAATGGGAGCCAGTCAGAATCAGTTACTGAAAACGCTGAGAGAAGCTGAAGCATATCCGGGGCCTTCGTTAATTATTGCCTATGCTCCATGCATCAACCATGGCTTAAGAGCCGGTATGGAAAAATCCCAGGAACAGCAGAAACGGGCAGTTGAGGCTGGATACTGGCATCTATATCGCTTTAATCCGCTTCTTGAAAAGGAAGGCAAAAACCCGTTTGAGCTCGATTCTAAAGAACCAGACTGGAGTAAATTTCAGGAATTCCTGAACAGTGAAGTGAGATACGCTTCATTAAAGAAAACATTCCCGAAAGAAGCTGAGGAATTGTTCAAAGCCGCTGAAGAAGCCGCCAGATGGAGGTATAATCGCTATAAACAAATGGCGGCAGTAGCACAAATAACCAATACCTGATTTATTATTGGCACGAATTCTTGCTATTGATTACGGGAAAAAACGAACGGGGATTGCTGTCAGCGATCCCCTTCAAATAATAGCCAACAGTCTTGCCACTGTTGGTACACACGAGATATTTGATTTCCTGACCAGCTATTTTAAAAAAGAGGATGTATCGACCATTGTTGTGGGTTATCCGAAGCAAATGAACAATTTGCCATCAGAAGCTGTTAATTATATTAACCCGTTCATCAGAAAATTAAAAAAAATATGGCCTGAAAAAGAATTAGTTCTGATGGACGAGCGGTTTACATCAAAAATGGCAGTTCAAACTATGATTGAAGGGGGATTAAAGAAGTCAAAACGAAGAGATAAAGCATTGATCGATGCAATCAGTGCCACTATTATTTTACAGTCATATATGGACTCAATAAAAACTAAATAAAGTTATTCATTAAAGCAATGGTTTATCCTATTGTTGTATATGGTTCACCTGTATTGCGCAAAAAGGCTGTGGATATTGACAGGAATTACGAGGGTTTAAACCAACTGATTTCTGATATGTTTGAAAGCATGGATAAATCTGATGGTATGGGTTTGGCCGCCCCACAAATCGGGAAAAGTATACGCCTTTTTGTTACTGATGGTTCATCACTGGTAAAAGATGATCCCGGAATGAGTGATTTTAAAAAGGTATATATCAACGCCCGGCTTATTGAGGAAGAAGGAGAACCATGGGCTTTTAATGAAGGATGTTTAAGCCTGCCCAAAATACGGGAAGACGTGATGAGAAAACCACGCATCAGATTACAATATTACGATGAAAACTGGCAGTTTCACGATGAATATTTTGAAGGCATTAAAGCAAGGGTTATTCAGCATGAATACGATCATATCGATGGCATTTTGTTTATTGACAGGATATCACCGCTCCGCAGAAAACTGTTAAAAGGTAAACTCAATGATATTGCCAGAGGAAAAGTCGACGTAGCTTATAAAATTAAGGTAATGAAATAATTCTGGTTTAATAAAGAATCGGATTAAAAATTCACTATTCATTTTTAAGTTTTTCAGGAAAAATATTTTATGATACGCTGACAGGCTAAATCTGAACTTATGATCACCATTGGCAATCCGGTACCCGGGATGGTTGAAGCACCTGCATAGAAAACATTTTTAAATTTTTCATCATGATTGGCTGGCCTGAAATAACCTATCTGCCCCATATTATGTCCAAGCCCCAGACCACTGCCTCTGTGAAGGTTAAACTGGTTTTGCCAGTCAACCGGTGTATATATTGTTTTTGATACAATCTGTGGTCTAATAAAAGAGAGTAGTTCACATTGAAGCGTCAGCTTTTGAATCCATACCGGATATTCTTCAATGCACCGGATATTTCTTGAAAATCTGTTCTGATTTCAGCAGCAGGTCGATATATTGTGCCCGTTTATAAACAAAGGGGTCATTGATATTTCTATTCGATAACCTGCCACGGAAGTCATCGAGTTTTTTATATCCTTTTTTCTCCATCCATTCCTTAATATCATCAAGGATGTTACGTATGTATTCAATTTTGTTTTTATATACTGTGCTAACTACCTGAACACAATCGGCTCCGGCAAGAATCATTTTAATCACATCAGCACCTGTAAAAATACCAGTATTACTGCATATCGAACCTTTTATTGTACGATAAAGCAAACCTGCGAAGCGGAGCGGTAGCCGGTTATCTTCAGGATTACTCAGATTAAAGGGTGAAAAATGTTGTTCTTTTTCAATATCAATTTCAGGTTGAAATAGTCTGTTAAATAAAACAAAGCCGTTTATACCTAATTGATCCATCTGGTATACAACGTTCAACGGGTTGGCATAAAACGGACTTAATTTGACACTTACGGGTAAAGATACTTTAGACTTTACTGCCTTCAGAACAGATAATTGAGTATCTTTCACCTGATTGCCGTCGGTTGTTGTATCACGCGGGACATAGAAAAAATTAAGTTCAAGGGCATCAACACCTGTCTGGGCAATTAACTGTGCATATTCAACCCATGTTTCTTCATAAATGGCATTCAGACTTGCAATCAGTGGTATTTTTATGCTTTCTTTTGCTTTTCGCAGGTTATTCAGATGCTCCTCGGGACCGGCATGCTGAAGCGTAGGAAATAATTTTATCATTTCGGCATGACGCTCATTATATTCTTCAAGTTCATCTTCAAGCTGCGCACTTTCAAGCTGAATCTGTTCCTCAAATAAAGATTTATATACAATAGCTGCAGCTCCTGCATCTTCAGCACGTTTCAAATTGTCAATGCTTGTTACAAGGTTACTGGCTCCAAGAATTACGGGATTTTTTAAGTTAATCCCCATGTATTTTGCAGTTAAATCAACCATCTGTATTATGTTTTAATTGTTATAAATTATACTTTTCTCAATAATCAAATTTATGAATAATATTCATCATGATTAGAAACAATTATTTATTAAAAATTGTTTTTTTCTTCTGAAATATAAATGATATAAATTACTGCTAATATTGATGAATTCGAGTTAAACAGAAATTTTCAAAGCCCTAAAGTTATAGAAATAAATTTGCTGATGTTATTTAATT
>CAZBCB010000179.1:0-6449 GCA_964489905.1 uncultured Bacteroidales bacterium | reverse complement strand
TAATTCACTTAATATAATTAAAACCGGAGACACTGCACAATATTTATCAAAAAACAATCAAATTGTTTTTCTGGCCGAAACAAGTTTTGATCAACAGGAGAACCGTGATATTCTGAAACGTGAACTCCGGCATATGGGCTTTACTGTAGTTCCGCAGGCTTCCATACCCAATGAAAACGACACAGCCAAAGCCATGATTGAACATTATCTGAAGCAATCAATTATGGTTATTCATATGATGGGGGCCTTTTATGGTGATTTCCTTAAAAATTCAAAGTATTCGCTTATTGACTTTCAGGTGCGGACAGTAAAAGAATATCTTGAATCAAAAGAAAACAAACATAAGCCCTATCAGATCATCTGGATTCCAAATGATCTGAAAACGACTGATCAGCGGCAATCGTTGTACCTTAAAAGAATTAAGCGTGAAGAATCTCATGAAAAAACAGAAATAGTTGAAGCTCCGCTGGAAGTATTTAAAACCATCGTGAACAATAAGCTGAAGGAACTGACACTGAAACCTCAAAACATTGAAAAAAACGGACATACCTTATATTTCCTTTATGAAGAACATGAAAAACCGAAGCTTCAGGAATATATTGAGCTTATCAGAGATCGTGGTTTTAATGTAATAGATAATATGTCCACCAATAAGGAATTCTATTCCATTACACAACATATTGATACCCTTAAAAAATCAGATGCTGTGTTGATATATAAAGGCAACAGCTCAATGGAATGGCTAAACAGTAAAATACGCGATCTGGTTAAAGTACCGGGATTAGGCAAAGAAAAGCCTTTTAAAGCTGTCGGTATTTTTTCTCCGCAAAAAACGACAGATAAATCATTACTATTTTTGAGAAATGTAACAGTAATATGGAATGAAGAACTAAATAATGCAGCCATACATCATTTTCTTGATCAGATAATAAAGAAATGACTGAAAACGTAACTCAATATATTAAGAAAACTACATTAGCCGTAACCAATCCGTTTCCCGGCCTGAGACCTTTTACAACCGAAGAAAGTCATTTATTTTTCGGGCGTGATGGGCAAAGTGAAATAGTACTTGAATACTTAGCAAAAAATCATTTTGCTGCAGTTACAGGTGCCTCAGGAAGCGGAAAATCTTCATTGATTTATTGCGGATTAATACCTGCTTTATATGGCGGGTTTATTGCAAAAGCTGGATCACGCTGGAAAATAATCGCCTGCCGCCCCGGAAACAGTCCAATTGAGAATCTTGCTAATGCACTTGCTGAAAATCAGCAACAAGGAATATCTTATGAAGATTTGGCCATCCAGAGACAAATTATTCTGTCTATATTAAGAAGAAGCTCATTCGGATTGGTTGATGCCATCCTGCATATGAAAATACCTTCCGGAGAAAATGTGTTGTTTATCATTGACCAGTTCGAAGAGCTGTTTCGTTTTAAAGAAAGCCGTAAAGACAGCACCGTTTTTAATGAAACTGAAGCCTATATTAAGTTGCTGGTGAATGCAATAAGGCAGGAAGGTTATCCAATTTTCGTTGTGCTGACCATGCGCAGTGATTTCATTGGTGAATGTTCTCAATTTCAGGAGTTTACAAAACTAATCAATAAAAGTAATTTCCTCATACCCCAGATGACCCGTGAAGATTTCCGTGAAGCGATAACAGGTCCTCTGGCTGTTGGTGGAGCCGAAATTGATCCTCAGCTGTTGCACCATATTCTCAATTCCATTGAAGATAAAAATGATCAGCTTCCGGTATTGCAGCATGCAATGATGCGCACATGGGAATTCTGGGCCAAAAACAATGACCCGGCTATCCCTATTAAGATGAGAGACTACGAAGCAGCCGGCAAGGTTGAGAATGCGCTTTCAATGCACGCCAATGAAGCTTATGAAGAGCTTTCGGAAGAAGGGAAGCAGATTTGCAAAAGTATTTTTAAATGCCTTACTGAAAAAGGAACTGACAATAAGGGAATAAGGCATCCGGCAACAGTCAGACATCTTGCTGAAATAGCACAGACTTCGGAATCCAGAGTAATTGAGGTTGTTGATAAATTCAGAGCGAAGGGAAGATCGTTTTTAACGCCGGTTGAAGGTACACCTGTTGATAGTGATACAGTAATCGATATTTCGCATGAAAGCCTGATGCGCATATGGGATAAGTTAAAAACCTGGGTGGATGAAGAATTTTCGTCAGTGCAGATGTACCTCAGATTAGCCGAGGCTGCTACTCAATTTCAATTAGGCAAAACCGGGCTCTGGAGGCCCCCTGATCTTCACCTTGCACTTAACTGGAGAAAAACACAAAATCCGACACTGGCATGGGCAAAAAAATACAATCCGGCTTTTGAAAAGGTTATTGTTTTTCTTGATGCAAGTGAAAAAAAGTATTTACAGGATGAACAAAACAAAGTAAAAATTCAGCGACTTGAACTAAGCCGTACCCGCAAACTGGCATTATATATGACTTCTGCTGCAGTGGTTCTGGCTTTTATGGGGCTTTTTGCACTCACACAATGGCAAAGAGCTAACCAGGAAAGCAAGGAAGCACAAATCCAACGGGATGAAGCTGAATTCAGAAAACGTGAAGCAGATAGCTTACGTATTTTAGCTGAAGGAAAAGCAGACCGGGCTGAAATAGAAAAACTGCTTGCACAAATAATTGCAGATTCGGCCGAAAGGCAAAAAGCCCAGGCTATTATACAATCGCATTTGCTTGAAAAAGAAAAGTTAAGTGCAATAAATCAGGCAAATGAAGCCGTTAAAAAAAGTGAAGTTTTCTTGCAGGAAAAAACAGAAGCAGAGAAAACAGCTGAAAAAGCCTTGCAGCAAAAAACACAATCAGAACGCGAAAAAATGCTTGCGGCACAAAAACGTATGTTATCCGTTTCACAGGCTATGGCAACCAAAGCCTTACAGGTTGAAGATAAAAATCTTATAGGATTGTTAGCTTTGCAGGCATATTTGTTTAACAAGGAATATGAAGGGCAAGTCAATCAACCTGATGTTTATAACGCATTGTACGCTGCAATGGTCGCTTTTAACGGTGAGAATTACAACGGATTGAAAGGTCATGAAGGGGCAATCAGGTCAGTTGCTTTTGCAGGTAATTCAAACGTTTTTTATACATCAGGCAGTGATGGTAAAATTTTACGCTGGGACTTGTTTTCCAACACCAAATCATACCGCACGCTAATTGATAATAATTTCATAAACCGATCTCTGGCAATAAGCAAAAACGGTCGCTGGCTGGCATGCGGAACCACCACAGCAGGCATTCAGCTGTTTAATCTTAATCAGGCTAATACTATGCCAACATTACTTGAAGGCCACAAAGGATGGGTTGAAATTCTTGAATTTACCGAAGATAACAGAGGATTGTTCTCAGCTAGTACCGATAATACCATAATCTATTGGGATCTTATAACCGGTAACAACAGCATATTTTTGCAAGCAGACTATAAAATTCGCAGCATGTGTTTGTCTCCTGGAGGTGGCTTTTTGGTTGTCGGAACTGATGATGGAAGAATTATAAGATACAGCATAAATACAAAAGAAAAAACTATATTATATCAGTCAGATGGTAATGGTATTTATGCCATGACATTCAATTCAAACGGTACAAAAATTGCTTTCGGCGATAAAAACGGTACACTGAAAATACTTGATTCCAGAACCAGCACTATTCTAAAAAGTGTTCCGGCACATGCATCAAGAATTGTTGATATTGAATACAGTCCCGACGATAAACAAATTGCCACAGCCAGCATTGACAAATCATTGCGCTTGTGGGACGCAAACAACCTGGGCAATAAACCCGTTATCATTACCGAACATAATGATTTCGTTTTATCTGTTGCTTTCAGTCCCGATGGCAAAAATCTTGTTTCTTCAGCTGATCAGCGTGAACTGAATAAAATAAACTATATTTACATCTGGCCTGCTTATGCTGATTATATGGCGGAAATAATTAGTTCAAAACTCGAAAGAAACTTCACCACCCGCGAATGGGAGTTATATGTCAGCCCCGATATTGAGTACCGAAAAACTTGTCCAAACAAATAACACTAATCGCATATGTCCTCTTCTGCCAAAACCATACATAAGTTAATTATACCCCTGACTATATTTTCGTTGTTTTTTCTTTTATTTCCCTTAAGACTGAAAGCACAAAAAGACTGCATCTCTACGTTGCAGGAAGCCCGTAAACTATATGACCTTGGTATGATTGACGATATTCCCAAGATGCTTGCTCCTTGCATGGAAGAAGGATTTACGCGTTTGCAGCGGATTGAAGCATACAAATTGTTAATTCTTGTTTATCTTTTTGATGATGAGCAATTTGAAGCTGAAAAAACCATGCTTGAGTTTCTTAAAAAATATCCTGAATATGAAATTATGCCAAATGATCCTGTGGAATTTGTATATCTGTTTGAATCATTCCGCACAACTTCAGTTTTTTCAATCGGATTCTCAGCTGGTTTTAATTTATCGAATCCGAGGATAATCGAACCCTATAGTATGTACGACCTGTCTAATACCAGTCTAAGTAATACAACTGAAGCCGGATATCAGGTTGCTCTTGGCATTGGAAGATATTTAGGCAAACGGATTTTATTAAATCTTGAGTTCGGTTATGCTCAAAACAAATATTCCTTTATTGACAGACATACAATTATTACTGAAATTGGCAACAAGTTGACTGAATCTACTACACTTGAAGAACAAATAAATAAATTCACTGTTCCCGTTACTACCGCTTTTGAGTTTAAAATTAAAAAGGTACTTTATTATATCAGGGCTGGTGGTTCAGCTGATTATATTATAAGGGCCTCAGGTAACCCTGTTCTGAAAAGCGGCGAAACAACATTGCCTGGCGAAAAAACTGATTTGTTGAAATTCCGTAATTCATTTTATTTTAATGGCATTTTAGGCAGCGGGATAAGATATAAAATTCCAAGGGGCTATCTTTCAGTAGATCTGCGATATAACATAGGCATTAATAATGTTGTTAAAACAGGTATGCGTTCAAATAATTCTTACCTGATGAGTCTTTTTAAATACAGGGACGATGATTTTAGCATAAACTCCTTTACTGTCTCCGTTGGATATTATTTTTCATTTTACAGCCCCAAACAACAAAGATAAAGGAATGAAAAACTTTTTTTATTATATTATTGTTTTAGTACTCGCATTGATTATTATTTCATGTGACAATTATGATATTTCCTCGATGCAATCATCATCATTTATGAAATATTATGATTTTAATGATATTAATCAGGGAGCAGGTATCTGTGCAACTAACAATGAAGGATATGTAATTGTGGGAAATACAAAAACTGAAAGAAGAGAAACTGATATATGTCTGTTAATTACTGATAAATATGGCAATGCACGGCAGAAAGTAAAATACTATGGAAAATCCCTGAACGATAAAGCAAATTATTTAAAATCATTGCCTGATGGGGGATTTCTCATAGCAGGCTCAACTCAGGACTCATTAAGGGGTGATATGGACATTCTGATTATCCGTATAGATGCTTATGGCGATACTATATGGACAAGAAAATTTAACAGCGACAATGGCGATGATGAAGCATTTCATTGTGAATTAACCAACAATAATGAAATTATAATAACTGGTTATGCTACAATAAATCATCTGGCAAACGGCGAAACTGTTAACAGCAAGCAAATATGGTTAAATGCAATTGACATGACTGGTAAAAGCATCTGGCTCTTTCCAAAAACATTTGGAGGTAAAAATGAGGATGAAGGATATTGCGTTAAAGAATTAAGTGACGGTTATCTGGTAACAGGCCGTACAAAATCTTATGCAGGTTCAACTTTTTTTCATTCGTTTATTATGAAAACAAGCCTCAACGGTTCTCTCATTAATATTGTTCCTTTTGGAGGAAATGCTGATGAAGAAGGGCGTTGTTTAAGCATTATAAATGATACAACTTATTTAATGTGCGGTACTACCTTTAATAACACTTCAGGAGGCTCTGATGTGTTCCTTTACGCAATAAAATGGAGACCGAAAAAAAGCAGTTATTTCGTTGAAACAAGTCAGAAATACGGATATTCATTTAATGACAAAGCAAAAAGTATGATTATGGACAGAGAAACCGTTTCTATTCTAGGTACATTTTCAACTTCATCAAATGCCACGGAAATTGCAATTATTAAAGCTGATATAAATGATTTAAATAACGCTAAAATCAGACATATTGGTGGTTATAGTCAAATGGAAGGTCAATCGTTAAACATTTCAGATGACGGGGGTTATGTTATTTCAGGGACAAATCAGCACGGATCAAACAGCAGTATAGTGATGATCAAAACCAAACCCAACGGAAGCCTTTAGTCTGATTTTCACCATGAAATAAAAACCCAGCCATCCTAAAATACACCGTTTAAAAAAGTTTAAAGGTCATTCATCAAATTCT
>CAZBCB010000178.1:0-6456 GCA_964489905.1 uncultured Bacteroidales bacterium | reverse complement strand
CCGCAAGCAGGATGAGCAAAAAATAAAGAATTTTGTCAATGATGTCAGAATTGAAAAAGGGGAAGAATATGTTTAGCAGGATTTACGGTAAGAGATTCAGGATAATATTATAGATGAGGTAAAAGAAAGAGAGAATTGGAAAATCGTTGACACTCATTGGCTTTTACACAATAAAAAAAGGATTTATTGCCATCAGAAATAATGTAAAAAATAAAAAAAGCTCCCGGATAGAGAGCTTTTTATTATTTAATTTAAAAAATTTTAATATTCCCACAGGTCGTGTTCGATATTGAAAAGCCATTCTTTAATTCGGTCGGCTTCGAGCAATGCATCAACTCCCAAAGCATAAGAATTGATCCAGCGGTTTTCATAAACGTTGGATTCTGCAAAAATATAGCTGTTAAACCTTCTTTGCATAAAGAAATCATCAAAAGAAATACGTTGTGCGTCGTTATTACGGTTGTACATTTCATGATTGGCCAGTAATGGTCTGATTTCATCAAAATATACCCAGAATGTTTGCTGCTTAAGCATGATATCTGTAGGCTGACCTTCATCATCAAGTTTATAATATAGCCTAATAGGGCATAATCCGATAATTCTTACACTCATAACTGAATGATTACGGTCAAAGAACCATTTTTCCTTAACCAGTATCTGTTTTACTTCGTCTGTTTTTCTGGGTCTTGGCATTATTTGTGTAATCAGCTGATTGGTATTAACATCCAGTGCTTTAATAGTATCGATTCCCGCATCAAAGACTTTATCAATTTGATCCTTAGTTAACGGCACAGTAAATTCGTTAAGACGGTCATCCGTTGAGAATGCCCTTATTCCTTCGTCATCGATTCCCTTCAGCAAAAGGTCAACAAGATTATACCGGTCTCCTATAGGCTTTGTAGGATAGTACAAAGCAAGATTCTGCTTTTGTTTAAGGTCAATAATCCTGTAAATATCTTTTGCCCAAAGGACATCGGCTTCACGAATATAAGCGTATGGGACCGGAGCTTTATTGGCAATATGTTCACGGGCATAAACCTCAGTCACCTGGGCTTTTAATGCAAATGAAGTTAAAATAACCAGGGACAATCCGATAAAAATAACAGCTCTTTTCATACGAAAAATATTTTTAATTTAATTTAAAGTTTATAGTTGACAGGTTTCTGATGGTACCATCAGGACCTACAGCTTTAATATCCTGAATATAAATTGGTGAACCTTTTGAAAGGGTATTAATCAGGTTTTTCTGTTCCGTGGTGAAGCGGTTACTGTTTGAAGAATATTGTTTTACAAATCCCTGCACTACTGAAAGCAAGGTAAATTCGGTGACTGTATAGTTGAGTTCAAAGTCGAAATCAGGAGGCATGGTAGCTGCAACTCCGGTTTGTGCAAGCAAGACATTTTTATCAATCACTCCACCTTTTTTACCGGCTACGGTTGCAATAGGATCGGGGACCTGTTTTACCCTGAATTCCTTTGAACCAACACTTCTTCTTTTACCATCGATTTCGGCATATACGTTAACAAGGCAATTTCCTGGTCTTTTGGGCCTCATAATAAAATTACCCCTGCTAGGTATTATTGAACCGTTTGTAGCATCAGCCGAAATTTTGTCAGCCGGGACACCGGCAACAGAAATTTCTACCGGGTTGTCAACGCCAAGATAAAAAACATTCATTTTGGTAGGTGATACAACCACACTTCCCTCAGCTACCTGATATTCTGCACTAAACGGACGTCTCAGAGCTGTTCCGCTTGGGCCGGTGATTTCTATAATTCCGCCCCATTGTTTAAATCCTGTGGTTGATCCGGTACGTTTAAACACACCTTTACCGCTTCCTTTTGTAACTTCAAGCTTGGTGTAGTTAACGCCATCTTTTTTATCTATGTATGGATTTCCGTTTTCATCAATTTTTGTTACCCAGGGTTCTTTAACACCTTCAGCAATCCAGATAATAGGGTCCTGAGTGGTATCACGTGCAGCAAGATAAATATCTGCCTCGTATTCGTTTCCTCTTATAATATAATTCGAATTTGGAATAACAACTGCTTCCAGTTCGTTGAATTTGACTTCACCGGCGCTAATAGCAGCGTACAAAAAGTTAATTACTTCTGACTCGGCATTTCTTACATTTAACTGCTGTGATGACATGATGGCAAGAAAACCCATCAATGGTGAGTGACCAAACTTGTGATACTCCCATGTCCGTTCTTCGGGGCTTGGGTTTTTCTTTTCCGGATTAGGCGGATCAGTATCAAGTCCTTTCATTATTGATTCACGAAGACTTGTATTAACCGCAGGTACCAGGCTGAGTAAAAAATTACGGTATGATTCAATTTCTTTTCTCAGCTTGACAGCTTCACTTTTTTCGGTTAATTCATTACCAATCATTATTCTGTTGGGAGTATCATAATCCGTAGTAGCCTCAATTTTGTCACGATTAATACTGTCTCCTGAAACTGCAGCAGACTTTCCTCTTTCGGCTTCCTGTAAAACCTGTATTTTAAGTTTCTGGATATAATTATACAGGCTGTCTGATCTTTTTCTGACCTGGTTGGCCAGATCAAGCCACTTAGCGGTTTTACTCGGATTTATTGTATAGGCTTTTTCAAATTCACTATAAACAAGACCATTTTTATTATGTATTGTTCTTAAAGTTTTTCCAAGGCCTTCATCAATAATTTTAAAGGCATCAAGAACGCTGGTAGATACGTTAAGTGCTAACAATGCTGTAAGCACTAAGTACATCATACCAATCATTTTCTGTCTCGGAGTCTCTTTGCCGTGGGCCATAAAGCTTTAGCTGTTGGGTATTTATTTATTAATTAAAACATTCATTGAAGATAGCATATTGCCATATATGTTGTTAAGTGAAGAGAGATTGTCTCTTAATTTAACAATTTCATCTTTATAGCGGTTTGTTTCTTCAACTGATTGTTTCAGTTTATTAATCATATCTTCAACGCCGGAATAAACCTGTTGTGCACCTTTAAGGTGTTCATTTCCGCTTTTGATTTGCAATTCATAAACCGAATTGAGAGCTGAAAGATTTTTGTTAAGTATTTCCAGATGTTCTTCGTGTGTCTGGCCGCTTTTAGCTAATATCTGGTTTTCATTTTTAAGCGTTTCGGCGATTTGCAGGTAAGTATTTGTTACTGCGCTGCCTGATTCGGCAACTTGTTTTGCTGATTGAACATAAGCATTAGCGAGGTTTGATGCTGATTCTTTTATTCCTTCAGCTGATGCACTATAGGTTTCGCGAATTCCGCTAATAGTAGCTGCTGCTGCCTGCAGGTTATTTAAAAATTCTTTGGTAGCAACTGAAGCAGCTGAGATGTCAGCAATGTTGGCTGCGGCTTTATGAAGTTTTTGCAGGCCATCACCAATATTTTTAAGTGTATCTTCATTAATGCTGGCTTCTCCCAGAATATTTTCAATACGTTCTAATGGTCTTCCGCCAAAACCAGGACCAAATTCCTGCATTTGTTCCATTTCATCCTGTTCGGTCATTCCAGCAAGTTCCGGATATACTAAGGTCCAGTCCAGTTCTTCTTTCAGTGGTTCAAAGGCAGAAAAGAAGAAGATAGTTGCTTCTGTACACAGACCTAATGTAAGGAATAAGCCTGCACCTTTCCAGTGTTGAATTTTAAACAAAGCACCAATAATAACTACAGATGCTCCCCATCCGTATAGTTTTGCCATGAATTTTCTCCAACCTGAGCTTTCGACAATGTCTGATATACTTGCCATATAATTGAGTATTGATTTATTTATTAATGATTTAGTTAGTTCCCATGTATGATCTTACACACCTGAAGCCGATATAAGATTTTGCGGTATCCTGATATTCATAGGTACGTGTTCCGCATTGCAGGAAATAAGCGATGTCTTTCCATGAGCCTCCCCTTATTACTTTACGTTTCATCACGGGAGGATCGTCAGGTCTTGCATTATATCTGTAATCGGGATTCAGGTCATGTGAAAATATGTACGATGATTCATCGAATGCACTTGAAGTCCATTCGGCAACATTTCCGGCCATGTCATACAGATTAAATTCATTGGGCTGGTAGGTTCCAACGGGCAGGGTTACCACGCCGCCATCATCAGAATAGTTACCACGTAGAGGTTTGAAATTAGCAAGGAAACAGCCTTCTTTATTACGGGTGTAATAGCCTCCCCAGGGATACATTGAATGTTCGAGGCCTCCGCGGGCTGCATATTCCCATTCTGCTTCAATGGGCAACCGGTAATCATGAACACCGGGCTGTCCGTCCTCTGCCAAAGCTGAGTTTAACAACTGTGTTCTCCAGATGCAGAATGCAGTGGCCTGTTTCCAGGTAACACCTACAACGGGGTAGTTATCATATGAAGGATGCCAGAAATACAAAGTTGTATAGGGTTCATTGAATGAATAGGTAAAATCAGCAATCCAGCAAAGCGTATCCGGATAAACGTTAACAACATCACGGATAACAAATGTTGAACGGTCTTTTATTTCAATTTTATCGCCATTATTATTAACGATGTACCCTTCATATTTTTTTGTTTCGAAATTATACCGGTTGGTCTTTTTTGCAGCCTGTTTCAGGTCGATCCAGAAATACTCGTACATAAGTTTACGGGTATCAATTTCTTTTTTGTTATAGAATCTTTCCTGTTGTGATAGATATAAATCACTAAGTATCTCATTGACCTCTTCATCTCTGAAGTCAATTTTAGTTTCCCAGTTAATGGCCGGAGGTTCTATGGGATTACCCAGAGCATCTTCGGTAATAACAAAATCGTCGAGTTGCTCACCCAGCATTCGGCGCATTATGGAATCTCTTACCCAGTAAACAAACTGACGATATTCGTTATTGGTGATTTCGGTTTCATCCATCCAGAAAGGGTCGAGGGTAACAGTCTTTGACAAGGATGACTGAGCCCATGCCACATCCTGATCGTTAGGCCCCATGGTAAAAGTACCTTGCGGAATAAAAACCATTCCATAAGGCTCGGGTTCAAAAAACTTAGGCCTGTTACTAACTCCTGTAAGCTCACCTGATTTGTAGTTGGAACAACTACCAATGATGAAAGCTGCCAAAACGATACAGAAAGAAACGAACTTTTTCATATTCAGAAGTTTTTATCTAAAATAACTGATGACTTCAATATTAGTTAAAATTAAGTATTTTTTTATAAAAACCTAATGCTCTTATATTTTTGAGTTGCTTTTTCAACTCCCAGCATGAAAGCATAACTAATCAGTATTTCATGTGACCCCTTTGAATAATTGCTAAGTGCTGTGGTTTCAAAGTCATATGAATAACCAATTTTAATTCCGTTAAGTATTTCAAGTCCAATCATACCAATTACTGCTGATCCGATCCTGTATGAAACGCCAGCCCATACCTTTTTATTGTATCTGAGGGTTGAATTTAGGTCACAACGGAACATTGCCCCTTCAGGCTGTATTTGTGATTCAACAAGCATTGCAGGTAAAAATTCAAAGGAAGGGTTAGATAACTGAAAACGGTATCCGGCGGTCAGATAATAATGACGGAATAAACGTTCATCAGTTTCAGTGCTGATAGCAGTTCCTTCAGACTGAAATACAAAAGCGTCCTGAAAGAGATGTGTTGATGAAATTCCTATGTATAATTCTTCAGTTTTGTAAAACAGGCCAACCCCCATATCGTATATCCATGCGTTATTTTTACCCTGAGGGATAGCATTGTCATTGGGATTACCTTCGGCTGTAAAGTACCAGTCGGGGTCGAGGTTACGGTTGTAGAAACCGGCACTTAAACCGATTCCAAGTTTTCCGTTGCCTACGTTTATCTGATAAGCGTATGACAGAGAAAGGTTAACATCTTTATTAAAACCAATATTATCGGTAAAGATAGATAAACCTATACCATGTGTTCTTTTGAAAAGTTTAAAAGGAGCGTCCAGGTTTAAAATGATATTCTGCGGGGCACCATCGCCAAAACCAAGCCATTGATTACGATAGATGGCGCTTGCAAGTATCATATCATAGCTTCCGGCATAGCCCGGGTTTATGGATATGTTGTCATACATAAACTGACTTACCTGTCGCTCTTGTTGGGCATTTATGTTGTTTATAAATATCATCAAACAAACTATCGAAAATATTCTTTTTATTTCCATTACTACTTTTTTACTTTTCATTTTTCCTGAAAGTAAGTTGCCTTCCTATAAAAAGTAAAATAAGTAAAAATATTGTATTCGTACAAATGGAAATTAACACTTTTATGTTAATAAGTTTACGAACCAAATTTTACTCTTATACTGAATTGTTTTAAGAAGGTTTCCTTTTTTTATTTTGATTTTATCTTTTGTAAAGCTCGATAAAACTTTAAGTTTGTTGTCTTTCAGATCGTATTCAATATTGATTTTTTTGTTTAACATATCTTTTTTAACGGCCGGATCAAGCCAAAAAGGGAAAGAAC
>CAZBCB010000177.1:0-6464 GCA_964489905.1 uncultured Bacteroidales bacterium | reverse complement strand
ACTAAAAACTTTTTACTGTTTTTTACGTATAGTATGTTAAAAAGTTATAACCACAGGCAAATAATTATTAAGTTTAATATAATTATTTTTAAGCTGAATTTTAAAAACCAATTGAATATCAATATCAAACCCTATGAAAACAAAACGCCCGGGCATAATACTGTTTATATTAACTATCATTTTGCCGCTGATTGTTAAGGCCCAGATTGATAATGAATTCTGGTTTGCGGCCCCTGACGTAACCTCAGGACATTCATGCGGGGCAAATCCGCCCAATGCAGGTAACGGGACTCCGATAAACTTGTATGTTACAGCAGAACAGGCCACTACGGTGCGTATTGATATGCCGGCCAATCCGGCTTTTACGCCAATAGAATTTTATCTGGCAGCCAATGAATACCGCATGATAAAGCTGGCTGCCCCTCCATATGGCCCTTACAATCCTGCTGAATTTGAAAATTACCCCAACCAGTATCCGCTGGGTGTACAGAATAAAGGAATCAGAATAACATCTGATCCGGGGAATATCACTGCTTATTATGAATTAAACAATAACTGCAACCGCGATATTTTTGCATTAAAAGGTAAAAATGCCTTAGGCACAGATTTTTATGTTTCAACACAGGATTATTTCCGGAATGGGCGACCTAATGTTCCTCCAGATCCACCTTATGAGGATTATCAACCCTCACCATACAGTGGTTTTGTAATTGTCGCTACTGAAGATAATACAACCATTCAGATATACCGCAACAGCACATGGCAGTTTTATACTACTGCACCACCCGAACTGATTACGATAACACTGAACCGTGGTGAAACTTTTGCTTTTGTTTCAAATAACCAGTTAGGCCCGGGACATATTAACGGTGTGCATGTTACTTCAAACAAGAAGATTGCCATTACCTGGTATGACGATTCTATAAGAAAAAGGAACAATCCATCCAGTTACAGTTATGACATTTGCGGCGACCAGCTGATACCCATAGATCTTATCGGAAAAGAATATGTTGTCCTGAAAGGTAACATTTATGTTGGGGATGATGGTGGCGAAAGGTTTTTTGTTACAGCAACACAAAATAGTACTGCTATTTATGTTAATGGTACATATCGTACAACAATTAATGCCGGCCAGGTTTATAACGAGCAGGTAAACAGCAATGTAACAAGAATAGTTGCTTCAAAACCGGTTTATGTGAACCATATAAGCGGAACTGGCGGTGGTGGTGAATTTGGTGGTGCCACTTTACCCTCGGTTGAAAACTGTACCGGTTCTCATAAAGTAACGTTTACACGGAATCAGATGGCTGCCGACCCGTTGCAGCTTAATGTAATGGTGCGGAACGAAACCAATCCTGCCAGCCCTTTGCACAACCAGAGCATAAAGAATTTCACACTAACTGTTAACGGAGTCTCATATCCGGTTCCCCCGAGTTATTTTATTTTTCCGTTCAGCCCCGACAGTTCATGGGCTGTGCTAAACTGGCTGGGTAATCCGGCAGCCCAGACTTTTTTTACCAATCTGATAACAAATGGTACTACTGCCACTTTATCCAATCCGATTGCACTTTTTCACCTTGGTGTTCAGAACGGTGCTGCAGCAACAGGAGGAAAATATGGTTATTTCTCTGATTACCGTTCAAGGAGAGGGAATGCAGGTATCGGCGGGCCAAAAGCACCTACCTTAAAAACCTATTGCAATCTCGACCCGATTATGTTTGCCGTTGAAGGAGGTATCCGGTATAAATGGTTTGGTGAGTCAAATCCGGGAGATACGATATATCTTGATAATACTACCCGGGATGAAGTCTATTTCACCCCTCCCAGTCCGGGCGTTTATAAATTCGGAGTTATTATTTCCAGAGACTGCTTTGGTGATACCATTGTTTATCTCACGGCAAGAGTTCTTTTAGGCCCGGTTGCTAATTTTGAAATATCCAGCCCTTCGGGATGTTCACCTTTCAGCCCCACTTTTGTTAATACCACAACAAATGCCTCATTCATGCTGTGGGATTTTGATTTTGAACACAAAAATACAGATACAATAAGCCAGTCATTACTCCCCAATCCCTTTACTCACATGTTCCCTGAAAACCTTACCGATACACCTCAGGTTTACAGGGTAAAACTGATGGCATGGGCAGAGTACGGGAGGTGCCCGAGCGAACGCCTGAAAACCATTACGGTACTTCCCAACGTTCGTGCAGGTTTTATTGCCGATACCAACATGGGATGCAACCCGCTTGTTGTTAATTTTACTGACACAACACGGGGATTTATTGATACTGCAAATGCATACTGGGATTTTGTTACCTATCAGCAATCATATACCCCCAATACATCATATACCTTTGTTAACAACACAAGTAATGATAAGGTATTTGATGTGCGCCTTATAGGCATCTCTCTATATGGATGTTCTGATACTGCGCATTTGCCTGTAACAGTACATCCGTATATTAACGCCAATTTTGCACTTGATAACCTGGCCGGATGCTCGCCTTTTGCAACCAATATTAACCCCGGGGGTTCGGTTGGTGTAAATACCTATCACTGGAACATTTTTGACGGCAACCGTTCATACCTTGACAGCGTTTTTGTGAGAAATAACAATAATACTTTTGCCTTTAACCATAACGATGCTACACAACCATACCCCGACACTTTATTCGTCAGCATGTACGGGCTGAATGCTTATGGATGCCCCGATACGGCGCTAACAAAACGGATAATTGTATACCCTGAAGTACATTCTGTCTTTATCAAATCAGATGATAATATATGTGACTCCGTGGAAGTAGGGTTTATTAATAATTCAATCGGATACAAACTGTTGCATGACTGGGACCTTGGTGATGGTACCACTTTTTTAGATACCACAGGCAGCAGTTTTGTCCACAGGTATTTCAACCGGACTTCAGCCAACAAAATTTATACTATTAAGCTGATAACCCGGAGTGACTATTTCTGCACCGATACCATGATTGACTATATTACGGTGCATCCGTTTGTTAAAGCCAACTTTGCCATTGATTATGCCAATAACTGTTCGCCTTTGAATGTTCAGTTCTCCAACATTTCGCTGGGTGGCAGCCAGTTCGACTGGGATTTTGGTGACGGTGTTAAACAAACCACTTTTTCTACAACGCCATGTATTTTTCATACTTATGAAAATAATTCAGATAACGATACTATCTTTTATATTAAGTTGAAAGCAACAAATGCTTATGCTTGTGCCGACTCAGTGATGCGTTCCATATACCTTTTCCCTCAGGTGGCAGCTAACTTCGACTTTGGTACTTCAAATGTCGGATGTAATCCGCTGCCGGTAACATTCATCAACGCATCAAAAGGTAAAAACATCAATTATATGTGGGATTTTGGCGATAAAACCTATTCTACCAGCCAGGATCCACCCCCAAAAACCTATCAGAACAATACGAACTATGATACAACTTATTTTGTAACCCTGACAGTAACAAACCCTGTTGGCTGCGACAGCAGTATGACAAAGCCCGTACAGGTGTATTCAAAGGTTACGGCTGACTTTGCCATCAGCCGTCTCGACAGTTGTTCACCCTTTAAAATAAGAGTTGATAATTATTCTTCGGGCGGTATTGTTGATTTTATCTGGAAATATACACCCACAGATTCAATTGTTTTGCATAATTTCAGCAATCCCAATATACCCACCTATCATAATACTTCACTGATCCCTCATGAATATGAAATTAAACTAAGGACGCTAAACAGTCATGGCTGTGAAGCCGTAAAAGTTGATACGGTTACCGTATTTCCTGAGATGTTTGCGCGTTTCACTCCCGATAAGATAGCCGGGTGCGAGCCGTTACAGGTTAGCTTTATCAACCAGTCCAATATCATTCCGGGGACAAGCTTTGTCTGGAGCTTCGGCGATGGCAAATATTCAAACCTTGTTACGCCTGCACCTTACACTTATTCACACACCAGTTCCTCAAGTGTATTCCGTAATATCAGGCTGGCAGCAACAACACAATACGGTTGCTTTGATGATACAACCATACAGGTAGAAATATATCCATATATTTATGCCCATTTTACCATCGACAGGCCATCAATCTGTTCTGACGACCTGTTTACCATTGACCGCACCAATACGCGCGGAGGAATCAATCATTATTACTGGGACTATGAAAATGATGGCATCTATGATGATGACATGTCTGATGTGAGGTTTGAACATACCTATTCAAATAAAGGAGCTACCAATCTTAACCGCACAATAAATCTTACTGTCACTAATCCGCAGGGCTGCGACACATCGTGGACCGAGAACATAATGGTTTATCCCGAGGTAAGAGCAGCATTTACAGTAGATGATGCCGAATTCTGTTATCCACAAACCACGGTTTTCACAAATAATTCCGAACCTGCAGTTCCCTTGTCGTATTACTGGAATTTTGGTGACGGTGCAGCATCAACAGAAGAAAATCCATCACATACTTACAGAAATTTCACTCAGACATCTGATCAGAATTTCACCGTGAGCCTCACAGCAACATCAGAGTATGGCTGCGATAGTTCAGTTTCTGCCAATATTATTGTACATCCCAAACCTGTAGCCGATTTCACCTATCCGGTTACCGTTGACTGTCCTCCTTTTACTGTCCCGTTTAGAGACAGATCAAAAGGAGTCGGACTATCGTACGCATGGGATTTTGACAATGGACATACCAGCACAGAAGCAAATCCTACTGAAACATTTTACAATGAAGAATCATCAATACTTGAGAAGCAAATACAACTTATTGTTACAACAGCCTATTCATGTTCAGACACCAGCGTAAAACCTATAAGAATATATCCCGGTGTCAGTGCTGATTTTACAGCCTCAACGTGGGCAGGCTGTAATCCGCTTGAAATAGATTTTGACGGAACAGCAACCAATGAGAGCGAATATTACTGGTATGTTGACGGCAAAGTAGTGAGCAATTATGAAGATCCATCCTACAGGTTTGTCAATGAAACTGCAATCAACCGAATATTTAATGTAAGGTTCAGGGCTATTTCAGCCTATAATTGCTGGGCTGAAACAACCAAACAGGTTACGGTATATCCAAAACCTACCGGTGAATTTATGCCTCAGCCCGTGATGCAGGATTTCGATACAACCGATGACAGAACTACCGTCATAATAAGGAATTACACATTAAATAATGAAGCATGGGATTATTTGTGGGACTTTGGTGATGGCACCACGTCAGATGAATCATCATCTTCATTTACAAAGGAATATACACACTGGGGCGATATTAATAACGGCAACCGGATACCAATCACCATGTTTGTGAATAACAAGTCCAATGCTGAGTGCAGCGATACCATTTACCGCTATGTAGTCATTAATCCACCCATTCCACAGGTTGACCTTGGCCCGGATATTGCAGGATGTATGCCTTTCAGGGTTGAATTCCCTTCATTTACAAAATATAACTACCCCGATAGTTATCAATGGGATTTCGGTTACCAGGGATTAACCTCCACTGAATCATATCCTGACGCCATTACCTATGACACAGCAGGAACATATATGATCAGGCTCTCAGTCAGCGGAGATGGCGGCACGAATTGGGATTACAAACGAATTACGGTTTATCCCAAGCCGGTAATTGATTTTACCTTCGCACCTGATTTTGTTTTTGAAGAAACACAAACCGAGCCTCCAACACCTATCAAATTTTTCAACAGTACCATCGAAGGAAATACCTATTTGTGGGATTTTGGAGATGGTAATACATCAACAGAATTTGAACCCATACATGTTTATGCAGATACAGGGCATTATTATATTACCTTAATATCCGAGTCAACCGAAGGATGCGTGGATACAATGACCAGTGAAACACCGGTTATTGTGAAGGGTGCCCGGTTAATTCAATTCCCGAATGCCTTTATTATCGATCCGTCAAATCCGGCCGATGAATACTATGATCCTTCCTTGCCCGATCCGGGAGTATTCAGGCCTGTAGCACAAGGAGTAGAGAAATATAGGCTGGAGATATATAATCGTTGGGGCGAACTGATATTTGTAAGTACTGAAATCAAAAAAGGTTGGAACGGCTTTGTAAATGGCAGGCCAGCAAAACAGGATGTATATGTCTGGAAGGTGAATATTACTTTCTCAGACGGAAAACCTTTTGTAACTGCCGGAGATGTTACTCTGATTGTGCGCGAGCCGGGAAAACCCTAAGATATCAATTTATGAAATTTATTGCCTTGTATATTCATTGCCGTTGACTTAATTTAATGGCAATGAAGTCAATGGCAATTTATCTTTAGGTTAAATTACTATACACTATTAAACAACATCAATAATGAAAAAATTAATTATTACAATCAAGGAATAATAGACAACAAGAAATTTATTTAATGTTAATAACTATGTTATTAGTTTTGTTCATTTTATATGAATTAGTTTTTATTTT
>CAZBCB010000176.1:0-6476 GCA_964489905.1 uncultured Bacteroidales bacterium | reverse complement strand
AATAACAGCAGCCATAACCCTGATGGCATCAAAAATTAAATTCGAGGAAGACATTTCAAAATCGGTTCCCGGAGAAAATGATCATATTAATTATTTATTACAAAACTCAAAATTTACAAATAAAATTACTCTGAACATATTTTCTGCTGATAGCCTCAAACCTGTTGAAACTAACGAATTGATATCATTTGCTGATGAGTTGACAGATTCGCTTAAAAACAAAAATTTCAGCAATTTTATTCTAAATCAGTCATTTGAAATTAATGACAATCTTTTTGAAGAGTTAATGGGCTTTTTCTATGAAAATCTTCCTGTCTTTCTTGATGAAAAAGATTTTCAGAAAATGGATAGTATGATTTCCCCTGAAAATATTGATAGAACAATTGAAAAAAATTACCAGAACCTAATATCGCCTGCCAGTTTTGCATTAAAAAAATATATACTTACCGACCCTCTGGGCTTTAATGCTCTTGCACTGAAAAAACTTAAACAGTTTCAGCTCGAAGAGGGATATGAAATCATCGACGGTTACATTTTCACAAAAGACAAACAAAATTTATTACTATTTATCGATCCGGTAAATCCCCCGAGTGAAACGGGTAAAAATGCAATGTTTTTAAAAAAGCTGGATAATGTACTGGAATATTTATCTGAAAAACATAATAATACAATTAAAGCGCAATACTTCGGATCGGCTGCAATAGCAGTTGGTAATGCCGAACAGATAAAAAAAGACATAAAATTAACCCTGACAGTAGCTTTAATACTCATACTTCTTTTTGTTGCATGGTTTTTCAGAAAGATAACCATCCCTTTTATCAGTTTTTTACCAGCATTTTTTGGCGGGGGACTGGCATTGGCTATTATATATGCAACAAAAGGATCCATGTCAACCATAGCTTTAGGAATCGGATCAGTCTTGCTTGGAATTATAGTTGATTATGCGATTTATATATTCAGCCTTAACCGGACTAAAAATTCAATAAATACAGTTCTCAGCGAAATAAGTGTTCCGGTTTCAATCTGTTCATTAACTTCAGCCGTGGCTTTTTTCAGCCTGCTTTTCGTAAAATCAGAAGTACTCAGGGATCTGGGATTATTCGCTGGCATAAGCATTCTGGGGGCAGCATTGTTTGCGCTGACAATCCTTCCTCATCTGATTAAGCAAAATAAATCAGGCAAGCAAAAAATCATTACTACCTTTATTGACAAAATTGGCGCTTACAAATTTGAATCAAACACATTACTGATTCTATTCTTCCTTTTTATCACATTGTTTTTCTTTATCTTTTACAGGCATGCCCGTTTCGAAACCGATATGTATTCGATGAATTATATGTCGGCAGCAATGAAAGAAGCTGAAAATAAATTAAAAGAAATAAATGATATTACACTTAAATCAGTTTTTGTTTTTGCAAAAGGTAGCAATCTGAATCAGGCACTATCAGCCAATGACTTAGTAGCTGACAAGCTCGAGGAGATGTCAAAAAAAGGCATAATCTCCAGATATACCAATGTCGGATCTGTTTTAATAAGTGATTCGGTTCAGCAGGCCCGCATTAAAAAATGGCAGACATACTGGACAAAGGAAAAAAAGGAATGGCTGGTAAATACCCTTTCAGCAACAGGGATAAAATACGGTTTTAAAAAAGATGCCTTTCAGAATTTTTATCAGTTGCTTAACAAAGACTTCCGGACTATCAGCCCCGACCAGTTTAAAATAATACGTGACCTGATTTTAAATGATATGATTACAGAAACTAATGAATCAGCCTTGATTTTGTCATTAGTTAAGGTAAGCGATGAAAACAGACATGCTGTTTATACAGCCTTATCACATGAAAATAATATCCTTGTTATTGACCGCCAGGAATTAACCTCCGGTTTTGTTAATGCTATTAAGGACGATTTTGAAAAACTGGTTACTTTATGCCTGATATTTGTTACACTGGTACTTATCATTGCCTTTGGCCGCATCGAAACCGGAATAATTGCCGCCATACCTATGTTTGTAAGCTGGCTCTGGACACTTGGATTCATGGGAGTATTTGGCCTGAAGTTTAACATAATCAATATTATTGTCTGTACATTTGTGTTCGGACTCGGGGTTGATTACAGCATTCTGATGATGCAGGGTTTTCTGAATGAATATAAATTCGGGGAAAACAATCTGCCATCTTATAAAATATCCATTTTTCTGTCGTCATTCACAACCTTACTGGGTGTAGGAGTTTTGCTACTGGCCCGTCATCCCTCTCTGCATTCAATTGCTCTTGTTTCAGTTATCGGCGTTATTTCAGTAGTGCTTATTTCATATACTATTGAACCGGTGTTATTTTACAACCTTATCCGCAAGAAAAATAAAAGCCGTTTGCTACCGGTAACATTTGGAGATATTCTTACAACAACAATTGCTTTATCTGTTGGTATTGCAGGCAGTATATTACTGAATCTGCTGCTTATTATTATTTACCCGCTGCCATTTAAACAAAAAGCCAAAAAAAAGTTACTGCATTATTGCATGGTTCTTTTCCTGAAAATTACCGTTAAGGCTTTACCCGGCATACGAAAAAAAATTATCAACACGGTTGGTGAAAACTTTAAAAAACCTTCGGTAATTATTGCCAATCACCAGTCACATCTCGATCTGCCATTATTGCTTATGTTAAGTCCGAAAATCATTGTATTAACTACCAGCTGGGTATGGAATAATCCCGTTTATGCGTTGGTAATAAGATATCTCAATTTTTATCCCGTTACTGAAGGTTATGAATCAGTTATTGAAAAACTGAAGAAAAAAGTTGCAGAGGGTTATTCAATTCTTATATTCCCTGAAGGTACCCGCTCGCCTGATTCACGAATACAGCGTTTTCATAAAGGTGCATTCTTACTTGCCGAAAAACTGAATATGGATATCACTCCGGTAATTATTCATGGAACGGGCGATTGTATGAATAAAGGCGAAAATCACATCCGCAGAGGGCAGGTTACGCTTAAAATTTATCCCCGAATAAAGGCCGGCGACACTGATTTTGGCTTTGATTACCATCAACGTACCAAATCAGCGCTTAAATTTTTCAGAAATGAATACAGACAATTAAAGGAAGAAATTGAAACACCGCAATATTTTAAAAATAAAGTAATACGCAACTACATATACAAAGGACCCGTATTGGAATGGTACGTGCGTATTAAACTATTGCTCGAAAATAACTATGCCCTTTATAATCAATATATTCCCCGCGATGCCTCTGTAATTGATGTGGGATGCGGGTATGGAATTATGGCATATATGCTTGCCTTCCTCTCTGAAAACAGAATAATTACAGGTATTGATTATGACAATAAAAAAATCAGTCTGGCAAAAAAATGCATCAGTAATAATAAACGTATTGACTTTATAGCCGCCGATATTTTATTATACGAATTTAACAGGGCTGATGTTTTTATTTTAAGCGATGTGCTGCATTATATCCCTGAAAATAAACAGGAAATGCTTCTTGAAAAATGCATCCGAAACCTTAACCAAGGAGGAATTATTCTGATAAGAGATGCCGACACAGATTTAGAGAAACGACACAAAGGTACTGTCCTCACAGAGTTTTTTTCTACACGTATGGGGTTTAATAAGACCACAAATAACAGGCTTTATTTCTTTGCAGGTCAAAAAATTGAAGAAATCGCCAGAAAACATAACCTTAAAGTTGAGAAAATTGATACCGGCAGGTTGACTTCCAATATTTTATATATTCTAAGATAACCTGGTAATTTTATCCCAGGTGCATGAACACAGATTCGTCAATGGGAAAAATCAATTGACTAATCCCTGATCAATGAATTTCAGACTGACTACGAAGTTACTGTAAAGCAACTAAAACCTGAATACTCCGCTGATTTTGACAGCAAACTGATGCACATCGGGGTGATCAAGATAGGTTAACCGTTGAATCAGGTCAACCCTGAAAAACTTAAAAATATTTTCAATTCCATAGGACAATTCGGCATAAGGCATGGAATATTTCAGTGAATAAAATGGTGTTGCTGAATGACCGTCTATTGAAACATCAGAAAGAATTCCCTCAGGATTCAAATCGGGGTTATAATATCCGTTTACCTTCTCATTAAAATCGCCGAAAGCAGCATGGGCTGTAAAAACTGTTCTCCAGTCGAGTTTTCTGATCAGGGGTAAACGGTTTAATATCAATCCGTCCATATGCCAGGCATAAAAAAATTCAAGAGCTTCATCAAGAACAAATTCGCCATAATTCATCAGGTTATAGGTGCGGTTTGCTCTGAAAAAAGACTGGTTTCCGGCAAGCATAATAAGTGCAGGAAATGGAAGCACATTAAATACTTTGGTAAAACATAAATCGTAAATCATGGTTCCTGCAACTCCTGTAGTGAAGTTTTGATACAGTCCGGCTGAAATTTTATGGTAATTGAAATCACTCCTGAAAACATCCTTAAAGCCTTTATGATACTCAAGGTTTAGTACCGGCAATTTATTGAAATTCACTGGGAACCTTCTGTTACCATCAAGTACATAGGTTGATTTTGGCTGGTACCGCATTATCAGTGCCAGTTCAGTGGTGATATAATTATCTGCCATGACGGTTTTATCCTCATCTTTATAATAAGCAAAATAAAAATCAGCACTTACCGGCTGAAAAGTCTTGTTTGAAAAAACGGCTTTTACATGTAAATTCCTTAGCAGGTCTGTTTCTGACCAGATTCTCCAGAGGCGTGACCGCGCCATTTTGTCTGATCCTCCGAAAGTGGTGGCAAATGTCAGAAAGCTGTTTTGTGAATAAAATTCATCAATGGCGCCAGTATTTTCAAGATCATCTCTGAACTGCACACCTATTTTATGCCAGCGTTCCTTTGACAGAAAATATTCGGTCTGGATTGAACCTTTAAAACCTGCATCACGAATACCATAGGCGAGATAACCTTCAAGGATCCATTTGTTGCTGAAATCAATGTTGGTTCTGCCCCCGAAACGCAATCTGCTTCCTTCAACCTGATTATAATTATATAACAGTAAATAAGGACCCGCCTCAAACCTGCCGAAATTATAATATCCCTTTATTGCAGCCTCAACAAGTAGCGCTGTTATTCGAATTCCGCCAACTTTTTTTAATTGCCTGATTTGTTCAAAAGCCATACTATCAAGCTGCTCATAAGAATGAGCCCTCTTTTCCTCCCAAAAATCATTATGATAATCAAGCGCACTGAGACTGACTTTAATATCAGATGCATAGAAATCAGGATGCTGAGGCTGGTTAACTTTTATTTCCGATTTTTCAGAATAATTGGTAACAAAAATATTAGCAGCATCAGCCATAAAACGCGTTTTAACCGGAAACCATACTCCTGAATCTACCGGCTCATAATCCTGTTGAATTTTTATTCGCTGAATAAAATTCAATTCCGCTTTTTTCCCTACTTCAAGTGAAATCCTTTTTAAGGCAAAGGTGGTATCATGAATCCACATCGTGCCTTTAAAAACAGGGTCTTCGTCACGCTTTGGAATAACCTTTATTTCATAACAATAGTATTTGTTATCAACAAAACCGCTATCAACAAGGTAATATTTATAAAATAACATGCCCTGGCGTGAAAGCGGCGAAATAAAACTTTTGTCAATTATTGAAACCGTATTATCCGGAAAATAAAAATTTTCCTGTTTTTTTACCAGCTGAGACACAAGTCCGGTGTTATCAAAGGCAAGACCATCAGAATTCATGGCTTTAATATAAGTATATTCACGTTTCGGAGAACTGAGAAAATAAACATCACTAAATGACTCGGTTATATACGATGGTAAGGCCGGAATTGCCTCCTCGCCTGTTTTTACTGAATGTTCATTAAATGCTTTTGCAAAAGGCCTGAAAAAATCCTTATTCCCTGATTTGTAGCCAATTTTCCTTAAATATACGGTTGACCGTGAATAATTCTTATACTGGTAAGCTGAAAGTCTTTCAATGTGATTGAACTTTCTGTTTGCCCATACTTTTCTTAATATTACATGTGCCGGGTTCTCTCCCGGCCTTACAACTACCTCTTCAAGAGCGTATGTGGCAGGATTCAGTTGTATTTGCATAAACTGAAAAGTATCTTTCCGAATGATTACGGTTTTGGTCTCATAACCGACAAAAGAAATAACTAAAGAATCTGTGGAAGGATTCCCTGAAATGGAAAAATAACCGTTAAAATCAGTAATGGTTCCTTTATGCGTTCCCTGAAATAAGACATTGGCAAATACAACAGGTTCAAGGGTTTGGGCATCAGTAATTCTTCCCTCAACTGTTGTCTGGCCTGATGTTTTTAATACCAAATAAAGCGGCAAAACAAATAACAAAAAAGTCAATTTAACCCTTATCCTATTATTTGAAAAATATAGAAGCATGAACTACAGGTGTTACTTTATCAAATATATTGAAAAATATGAACAGATGTGTTTTCATTAGCATAGA
>CAZBCB010000175.1:0-6478 GCA_964489905.1 uncultured Bacteroidales bacterium | reverse complement strand
TACTGACGAATCTCCTCTAAAAATAGTTTTCTTGTAAACAGGTATTATCAAGTCTGCATTGCTTCTTTTCATTATTATCAGCCTTGATGAATTTATAAATTCATCGTACTTCAGTTAATCATTTGAGGCAGGGATGGAGAAACTGAATGTGCTACCCTTGCCCGGCTGGCTTTTTACCCAGATTTTCCCGCCATTAAGTGTAATAAAATCATGACAAAGAACCAGACCAAGGCCTGAACCTTGTTCGCCATTAGTGCCGGTTTTTATTTTACGGTTATCAAGACTAAATAAAATTTTTATTTCATTGGCATTTATACCCATTCCCTGATCGGTAATGGAACAGATTACTACATTTGTTTTTCTTGAAAGTTCGATGGTAATAACATCTTCTGATTTTGAAAATTTAAAAGCATTTGATAAGAGATTTCTGATAACAGCATCAATCATGTCATAATCGGCCATCACAAAGTATTCTTCTGATGGATTAAACTGTATTGTAATTGATTTATCTCTGGCAATCTCAGTTATTAGCTCAATATTACTCTTAATCTGATCATTCAGTGAATACCTGACCGGATTTATGGTTGATCCTTTTAAATGGCTTGAACTCCAGAGCAACAGATTTTCCATCAGGACAAAAATTCTGTTAATTGCACCCCGTATATAGCTGATATATCTTTTCCGGTTTTCTTCATTATCGGCATTCATTGATTTTTTTTCCAGTATTTCCATGAAACCCATTACTGCATTAAAAGGACTTTTCAGATCATGCGCAATAATTGAAAAAATTCTTTCATTCATTTTGTTAAGCTCATTAAGCTTGTTATTTTTTTCTTTTAATTCGGCTGTTCTTTTCTGAACCAATTCTTCAAGCTTTGCTTTCTGCCTTATTATACTATTTACACGCCAATAATATGCGGTAACAAGGCTTATTAATAATATTATTGCCACGACCAACCTGAAATACCAAGTACCCCACCAGGGCGGATGTATTATTATCATTACCCTGTCGCCTTTTTCATCGCAAATACCGTCGTTATTACAGCCTTTAACATGAAATACATATCTGCCTGGTTTAAGGTTAATGTATGTTGCCTCTCTCCGGTTTCCTACATTATTCCATTTGTGATCATACCCTTCGAGCCTGTATGAAAAATTATTATTTTTTGAATTGATATAATTCAGGGCAGTATATATAAACGTTACGGTGGATTGTTTATATGATAACCTGATTTTTTGAATTGCTGAGCGCTGAAGAGTTGTATCGCAATATCCCTGATTAACTATGCTTTTAAAGAAAACCTGAATATCTTTGATAACGACAGGTGAAACAACTGAATCACTGCGTATGCGCGACGGGTAAAAAGATACCAGCCCGTAATTGCTTCCAAAAAATAATTCTCCTTCTTTTGATCTGTAAAATGAACCATGAATAAATTCGTTACCCGGCAGACCATCTTCAAGATAGTAATTATTAAAGGTCATCAGATCAGGGTTAAATTTTGAGATGCCATAATTTGTGCTAATCCAAAGATTGCCTTTTTCATCTTCAAGAATTCCGTTTATTACATTTCCAGGCAAGCCGTCGGAGGTATAAAATTTCCTGAAAATGTTTTTCTCCTTATCGTACTGATTCAATCCGAATGCAGTACCAAACCACATCCGGTTTTTATGGTCACGATGAATACAATATATCCAGTTATTGCTAAGTCCTGATGATGAATATTCAGAATAATTAAACATAACACTTGCCGGTTTCTCAGGGTCAATCAAATAAAGACCATTGTACGTACCTGCCCAAATTCTTCCGTCATCTGCTTCACATAAAGACAATACATAATTATTAATGATGTTGTCGTCCTGTTCACTATAAAATTTAAAACGTTCTGTTTTGTAATCAAACATCATTAATCCGTGACCATTGGTAGCTATCCAGATACGATGTTCAGAGTCTTCAAGGAAATTTCTTACGTCATGCAGTCCATTACATCCCGGCTGACTGCATATTATTTTATACTGCTTCCAGGAGTGTATTGCAGGGTTATATAAAGAAACAAATCCGTTATACCCCCCTACCCATATATTATTGCGGCTATCCTGATAAATTGCAAGTATTGCATTTGTTGTAATTTCTGATGATTTACCATAATGATATAATTGCGTTATTTTACCCGACCACTTGTCAATAATATTCAGTCCCCCTCCATCAGTGCCAATCCATACATTACCCTGGTTATCTTTCATTACCGAACTGATAATATTGGAGGATAGTGAGTTTGACTGATCGTATTTTTTCTGATAAATAACAAATTCTTTAGGATTATTTAAAATTACATAATTTATGCCTTCATACTGTGTTCCGACCCACAAGACTCCCTGATTATCAATATATATTTTTCTAATAAGGTTACTATTTAATGATTGATTATCGTATTCCTGATGATAAAAATGAATATATCCATTTGTGCTGACATGATGATAAATAACACCATCCTGGTCAGTTGCAATCCAGTAATTTCCGTTATTATCAATAAGAAAATCGCGAATTTCGTGTAAGAAATATTTTTTAAACTCCTTATCTTTTGGCAGAAACTGTAGAATTTGGTTCCTGTAAGGTTCAAATACAAATAATCCGTTTTGTGCCGATATCCATACACGCCTTTCATCCTGATGATACAGTTTTCGCACAATACCGCATGAATGCTTGAATAAGGTGAATTTTTTTCCCGGAAAAACCGTATTTATAATATTATGTTGTGTGAATATTATCAGTTGGTTGGTAATTGAAGGGTTTACGATGAATTGATAAAATTCTTCACCATTACCTATATCACTAATTTCATCAATGGAAAGATATAATTTAAGGGAGTTTGATTTCCTGTCATAATAAAGAATTCTTTTGCTTGTAAGTGCCAATATTGTATTATCACCCAATATTTTCAGGTCAAGAATATTTTGTCTTTTATCGGGTAAATCAACTGGTATTCTTCTGAAGTTATCACAGTTGGGGTTATAAACCATCAGACCCAGGTCAGTACCAATCCACAACTGTTTTTCATTGTCAATCAGAAAAGAGATAACAAAATTTCCATAAAGGCTTGAAGGTTCGTGCTGGTCGAAGAAATAATTTTTAACCTCATAACCGTCGTATCGGGCCACGCCATTTTCAGTGGCAAACCACAAATAGCCTTCACTGTCTTTAATTATATTATTTATCCTGTTATTGGCAAGGCTTCCGGGGTTTGATATTTTATAAAACTTCAGGTTACGTATATGAGCAATATCATCATTGCCATATAATATGGCATTAAGTGAAATAAGAACAAAAAACAGAAGTGTAATGTTGATCTTATTAAAACCCCTCACCCATGAAATAATCAAGAGACTCATGTTACAGAATGACCAGCCTCCCTATTATTTATTATACGAAGAAGAATATACTAAAGTTATAAAAAACCTTTGGATTCTAAAAATGAAAGAGGCTGTAAAAATTTCAGTTTTATACAGCCTCTTTCAAAAATTGTATTACAAGTCAGAAAAGGTTACCAGCCGGGGTATTGCTGGAGTTTTCCTCCACTTAAAGCTATTTCTCTTTCAGGCAATGGTTGAAACTCATGAGTTCCTCTTATATAAGTTTTTTCATAACCATCAGCATTTGGACCGTTGAGAAGGTCAAAAGCTATGTTCCAGCGTACAATATCAAACATTCTCTGACCTTCACCTGCAAATTCAACACGGCGTTCATGTCTGATATCATCAATTGTCACTGCTCTGTCTATTGGAGCAGGAACACCTGTTGTGCCACACATACGTGCTCTTTCTCTAACTTTGTTAATGTATTCACGTGCTTTATCATTCTGATTAAGCATGAGGGCAGCTTCAGCAGCAATTAAATATACATCAGAATATCTTATAAGCCTGATATTCATTGGAGCAGTAGGCCAGTCAGTAGCCTTACTCATCCAGTCATCCTGTCCGCATTCCCACTTTCTCTGGTATGTTTTTGTTACACTATGGGAAAACGATATCGGATATCTGGCTCCACCCCGAATTTCGATAGAATCGTTACTTCCTTCATAAGCTATTGTTGTTTTAAGCCTTGGATCACCTGTTTCAAACTCTGCCAGTAAATCTTGTGTTGGCAGTCCAAGACCCCAGAAATCCGAAGGGCCATCTACTCCATTCTTGAGGATATATCGGGCACTGGTCCATTTTGCCAATGCGTTCCCCCTTGATACATTATATCCAAGTCCAGGTTCTGTGAGGCAGGTTATTTCAAATACACCTTCTGGACAATAATCACCATTAGATGTGAAAATATAACGGTAACCGTCACACTGAGGGCCTCTCCAGGTATCATATTTTTCGCCATCTATACCAACCAGTTTGTACTTCCCAGAATTTATTACTGCTTCTGCATAATTTAAAGCATCCTCCCAGCGGATTGTAAGCCTGCTGAAGCGGGCATCCTGTCCATTATAATAATGTGCATAAGAAGATTCATATAAGCACATACGTGCCAATAATGCCTGAGCTGCACCTTTTGTTGCTCTTCCTAATTCCCAACCTGCTTCACCTCTTTCGGGTAATACAGCAATGGCATCAGTCAAGTCTTTTTCTATTAGATTATATATATCTTTGAAATTGGCTCTTGGTTGCTGATATTCATCCGAACCGAGGACATGATCAACCAGAGGCACTTCTCCAAAAACAACTGTTAGATAAAAATAATTAATAGCACGAAGAAATTTGGCTTCAGCAATTCTTCGTTCAAGCAATTTCACTTGCGAAGGTTCTGTGAGATTGTTTTTAATATTGGGTAATCTTTCAATTGCAAGATTACACAAAGAAATTGCTTTCCATAGTGTACCATATGTTTCTTCAAACATTACATCAGTTTTATTAGAGATTAGCCTGTTAAAATTCTCAAATTCAGGCACTTCATTTACAAAGTCACCACCGGCCTCTGCATCATCTGATGCAATGTCGCCAAACCCCATTATAAGGTTTCTGTCCCAAGCAGCAACATTATTAAACTGGGAATAGCATGCTATTATAGCTTGGTTTGCATGTTCAATTTTCGTATAATACGAACCTGCATTTACAACACCAGGAGGTTCTGGTGAAAGATAATCCTCACTGCAGTTAGTGGCTAATATTCCTGTAATGAATATAGCCAGATATTTTAAAATATTGTTTTTCATATGATTATACTTTAATAAATTGAAGATTTAATGTTAGAAGGTAATATTAGCACCAAAATAATACATACGTGTTACCGGATAGATACCCAAATCAACCCCCAGTTCAAGCACACCTTCACCAGGATTTTCAGGGCTCTTACCAGCTACCTCAGGGCTAAAACCATTATATTTTGTAATCGTAAAAAGATTTTTAGCACCAAAATATAACCTGCATCGCTGAATACTTACTTTGGAAGTAATTTTTTGAGGTATGTTAACACCCAGAACAAGATTACGCAATCTCAAATAAGTACCATCCTCAATAAAGAAAGGATTAAGTCTATTATAGTTAGCCGGGTCATTTCGTGGAAGATCAGTATTGACATTCTTGCGCAATACAACAATTTCTTCTCCGGTTGAAGTTTGTTTAACTATATCATTCTGAACATATCGGTTAGTAAAATCTTTGGCATGGTTACCACTTCCTTGCAAATAATAAAGATATTGTTTTGTTCCGTTAAGAATCTTATTCCCGACAGTGCCATTAAAAAAGGCTGACAGGTCAAATATCTTGTATTCAAGGTTAATTGTAAAACCGTAAATTAATTTAGGCAGAGGGCTACCCAATACAGTTCTGTCAGCATTATTTATTTGTCCATCTCCATTTCGGTCAACATAGCGAAGATCACCAGGTTTTGCTGATTGCTGTGCATAAGCTGTATCACCATTTGTTTTGATATAATATGGCTGATTGATAATTACAGTTTTACCCCCAATAATTCTGGTAGGATCTGTTTCCCTGAATAACCCGTTGGTTTCCCATCCATAAAACTGTGCAACAGGTGCACCTTCATAAGTAATATTTGTGGGTTGAAGAGTGTGTACCCTACCTCTCATCATAGAATCAGTGGCAAGTTTTAATACCTTATTCTTAACAGTTGTCAGATTAAGGTCAATTGAACCTTTTACCTGACCTTCTTTTTTCTTGGCACTCAGGGTTAGCTCAAAACCCTTGTTACTTATTTTTCCTATATTTACTTCAGGGTATGTGCTTGACATATTAGAACCAACGTATGTTCCAGCTATTCTGGAAACCTCCATCAGCATTAACATACCATCATTTACCTTGCTGAAATAATCAGCAGTTAAAAACAAACGATTATTAAAAAATCCCAGATCAATACCAATATTAGTCATGTTAACTGATTCCCAGCTAATATCTGGATTAGCAATCTGGGTTGGACCCATTCCTGTATAACTTTTTTCGTTATCAATTGAATAACGGTACTGGGCTA
>CAZBCB010000174.1:0-6490 GCA_964489905.1 uncultured Bacteroidales bacterium | reverse complement strand
TGAATATTTACCCCAGAAGCCGTTAAAATAATTTTCCTGCAGATATTTAAAAATTTCTTCCGTACTGAAATTCAAATCGAATAAATGGTTTGCCAATTTCCGGTCGTGAATCAGTTTATCGCTTATTTTTTCCAGCAGGTATTCAGCTATAGGATCATGTTCTGAGGCAAGATTTTCGGCCAGCACTTTCATATTTATTTTTTCTTTAAGCCTGGTGTACCGTGAAATGAAATAAACAGAAAAAACGGAAAACAACAATACAAATATTAATAAGGCAGAATAAGAATAAGTTACTGGTTTTCTGAAACCTAAGTAGACCAGAAATACAAAGAAGAGATAAAAACCTGCAAAAGAGATAATATCAATAGAATAACCTGTCAGGTAAAGAATTAAAATAAGTACGGCGTAAATAACCGAGAACATCAGAATAAGTGCTTCCGGCCTGTATTTTAAAGCTGTCAGTCTAATGATATGATCAGCAAGTATGAGTATGCCTGTAAAATGAATGGCAAATATCAGCAGACCGATAAAAGTGTAAACAGTTATGCCTGTTACTTTAAACGTCTCAAAATTGATACTTGAATTAAGGATAAGTGAGGAGAAAATGTAATGGGAAAAGATAAAATAGCCTGTAAGTAAAAAAATAAGAAGTGCAGAAAAGAGGTTACGCGTAAGTCTTTTAACATTGAGGAATATATTGGTAAAATCAAAATCATTGCGGAATCTGATGATAAGGAAAAGTATTAATATTGAATTAAGCATAACATCGCCCAGTGAAGGCATAAATAATGACCGGGCAAATAAAAACGGGCCAAAAAGTTCGAGATTATAAATGGTACCCGGGAAAAGATATTTAACCTGCAATACTCTTGCTATAAATAAGAATAATACAATTATGAAAAACAAGAGGTTTTTGGGCAATCCTCCGGGAATCTTCTTAAATAATTCTGTTATCAAAATAAGCAGCAACAATAATGATACTAACCAGCAAAGAGGTGGCAGGTATCTGGTAAGCCATGGGTATTTGAGCGCCTTGTCAAAACTGATTGAAAAAAGGTAATAACCATTCCAGTCATTTAAATTTGCGCTTTCTTCAGACGGATTTGTAAGAATCTGTGAGGTAACAGGTAAATGAAGATAATTTGAGTAGGTGTTTTGTAAATACTGGTTTTGATAGGGATACTCATTTTTTATTTTAAGTAACCCAATAGCTGTGGTATCAGGCCATGTATAACGTTTTATAATATACCATGCATTTGAAATGAATGAAAATCGTGAAGTGTCATCAGCCAGCGATTCCATAGCAAGGATTGAAATATTGTTGTTTGACCAGTATATAAGGCTATCACGACGATATACCAAAACAACGATCCCGTTTTTATCTCCTTTTTTAGGATCGAACTGGTCGAAATCGGTTTTTAATTTATTGACAACCTCATCCAGAATATCATATTTCCTTTCAAGTACGCGTTGAATCCTGTTCTGGTCCCTGGCGGTAAAAACAAATTTTTTCAGTATGCTTCCTGAAACAACTGCAAATAATGTTGTTATTACAAGAAGCAGTATATAATGTCTGGCAGTAATTTTTGAAAACATAATGGTAAATATACAATTCTGTCAGATATGATGATATGGTTCTCCCTTTAAAATAGTCAAAGCACGATATAATTGCTCAAGAAAAATAAGCCTGACCAATTGATGTGGAAATGTCATGGCTGACAAAGAGATTTGTTCGTTGACCCTGTTGTACACTTCTTTTGAAAACCCATAAGCCCCGCCTGTAATGAAAGTCAGGCTTTTCACGCCTCTGTTCATCCATTGCTGCAGATAAACCGAAAAACCGACAGATGTATATTGTTTTCCTTTTTCATCAAGTAAAATCGGGATATCGGCAGGTGAAATATATTTTAAAATCATATTACCTTCAGATTTTTTCAGTTGCTCAGTACCGGTAGTTTTGCCTGTCTTTATTCCGGGAAGGTCGATGATTTCGGTTGGCACATAATGGGTTATTTTTTTTAAGTAATAATCAATGCCCTCACGCAGAAAAGACAGGTCAGTATCCCCAACATTTATCAGTTTAATTTTCATTGTATTTCTGATTATTAATTATAAATTTATCCCTGCAAATTAATGGCGTGGTTTTTGATATTTATTTGATTAAATTAATAATAAATAATAAATTATATACATGGCCTAATATTCAAAATCATGAAAAGGTACGGGCAATTATATTTTCTGTTGCTTTCTTTTTTATGTATTCAAGCTGAAAGTTATTCATCAGATATAAGTGAAATTCCTGAAGGTATAATAACAGCTATTCGTACGGGCAATGCTTCAGCACTTGCGGCGTATTTTAATACAAGCCTTGAGCTTGCTGTTCTTGACAAGGAAGATATTTACACAAAGCAGCAGGCAGAACTGATAATGAAAGATTTTTTTATACGCAATGTACCTGCCTCATTTAATATTTTGCACAAAGGCGGGAAAGAAGGATCACAATATGCCATTGGCAACCTCGAAACATCAGGAGGAAGTTACAGGGTTACGATTCTGGTTAAACTAAAAGACAACAAACCCCTTATTCATCAACTAAGGTTTGAAAGGGATGGAGAGTAATTACATTGACTTTTTTATTGAGAATGCTTTAAGAGAAGATATTGGCGATGGAGACCACACATCGCTTGCCTGTATTCCTGCCAGTGTAAGAGGTAAATTACAGCTGTCCGTTAAAGAAAAGGGCATTCTGGCAGGAGTGAATATAGCCCACCGTGTTTTTTCAAAGCTCGATAATGCAGCCAAAATGACGGTGTTTATTAATGACGGGTCACAGATAAAACCTGGTGATGTTGCCTTTATTGCTGAAGGACAAATACTGGCATTATTACAGGCTGAAAGACTTGTACTTAATATTATGCAGCGCATGAGCGGTATTGCCACAGTTACAAGGCGTTATGTTGATACTCTGAAAGGACTCAATACAAAAATACTTGATACCCGGAAAACCACACCTGGTATGCGAATATTAGAGAAAGAGGCTGTTCGTATTGGCGGAGGATTGAATCATCGTTTCGGATTATTTGACATGATTCTCATTAAGGATAATCATATTGACTTTTCAGGAGGTATTGCCCAGGCCATTCAGAAAGTGAAACAATATCTGGCAAAGACCGGAAAAAAACTAAAAATTGAAGTAGAAGCAAGATCAATTGATGACATTCGGATTATTATGCAGGAAGGAGGTATCAATCGTATTTTGCTCGATAATTTTTCAGTGGAGGATACACGGATGGCTGTGAGCATTATCAATCATGCTTATGAAACCGAATCTTCGGGAGGAATAACCATTGAAAATATCAGACAATATGCAGAATGTGGGGTTGATTATATTTCGGTAGGAGCACTAACTCACCATATTGACAGTCTTGACTTAAGTCTGGATGCAATTGATTTTTAATATGTCGGAAATTTCACAAAATAAGCGCACATATTTTATCTTTAACAGGCAGTTGCACAAACTGGGTAATTATTTCAGCCGTATATCTTTTCCGGGTTTTGAAGGTGTCCCCATTTATGATGTTTTTTTGTTTTTCATTAAAGGTCTAACCAAAGGTTCGCTTAATCTGAGAGCAAGTGCCATTGCATTTAATTTTTTGCTTGCTCTCGGCCCTGCTGTAATTTTTATTTTAACCCTGATTCCATACCTGCCTTTAAAGAATTTTCAGCAAGAACTGATGGAAATGCTTTATAATGTAATTCCCGAAAATTCATATATTGCATTTGAAACATTACTGGAAGAGATATTTAAAAAGCGCGTAAGCCTTACCATTTTTGGTTTTCTGGTAACGATTTTTTTTGTTCAGAAAGGCTTAAACGGCATGATTGAAGCCTTCCATGCCACATACCACCCTGTTATAACAAGGCCATGGATTGAACGCCGGATGGTGTCAATTGGTCTTTTTTTTATTATTTTTTCGCTGGTTACTTTTTCTGCTCTTCTTTTGTTTTTCAGCAAACTGGGAATTAAAATGTTATATGAACAGGGCTTTATAAAGGCCTATGGTACAGTTATCCTGCTGCAGACAGGTAAATGGCTTATTATTCTCCTGCTTACTTTTTTTGCCATATCATTTCTGTACTATTTCGGGCCGGCACGGCGCACTAAATGGAAGTTTTTTTCTGCCGGATCTTCGCTGGCCACTATTTCTTCAATTGTTGCTTCACTTATTTTCTCTTACTTTGTTAATCATTTTGCTCCGTTTAATAAATTTTACGGTTCAATCGGCACTTTAATCGCTGTTATGTTATGGATGAACTTCAACGCTATGGCTTTACTCATTGGTTTTGAACTAAACGCCAGTATTAAAAATGCCGGTGCAAAGACGGGAGAAAATGCAAATATTAACCCAAGTAAGATGAATTAACACCACTTCGTCACTTGAACTTTTCAATGGACGAATCCACTAAAAAAATCTAATCATTCCATAACTTAGAAATGATCAGATTTTTTTGTCGTGGAAGTCAATAGTGATAATATGTTTAATAGTACATTGTGTTTCAGTTGACTTATCTTGGTTTAAAATAAAGATTCAACTCACTATATTACCTTTATATTCTGCAATCAGCTGAAGGCAAAAAATGCCTTCTTCAGGATGTGGAAAATCCGTCAAAAATCAAAATAAACTATTTCTGAGATAATTTTAAAACAAACTTTCTTCCAGTTTGGTTATCACTTCTTTGGAAAACTTCCGGGGATTTTTTTTCTTAATTTCCTTCAGCATGTCGAGTGATATTTTCCCAAACTCAACCAGCCCAATGGGATTTTTATCGAATTCATAGCTTCCGATAACAAATTCAAGTTTGGAAATTATTTCTTTAAACTCAGGGTTTTTCAGGCTTTGGAAGGTTTCTTTTGCCAGCTGGCAGGCTTGTTTAAGTTTTTCGCTTTTGTTTTCCATATAAACATTATTTTAATAAATAATAAATAACATACTGAAAAAATAAAGGTAATCAATTTTTAAAACAATTACAATGTTTTTAAAAACGAATTGATTTTTAATCGGTATCAGCTGAAGTAAGAATATTGAAAAAATTACGGAAGCTGAATAATTTCAGAACGAATGAAAATGTGCCCCCAAGCAACAGAAACAAACCAAATGAATAATACCAGTTCCATGGCAGTTTCCTCACAAATATTCCGGTGATCAACAGAATGCCTATAAAAATAGCTATCCTTATCAACAGGGGGAGATTAATCTGAAACCTGAAAAATTTTACTACCATTATTATCTGTACTATTGATGTAAATAATTGTATGGTTATATTTGTAATTGCAGCGCCAAATACGCCCATACGAGGTATAAGCAGCAGGTTGAGTGTCAGGTTCAGTATTACAGCAGTAATCGCCATCATGTTCAGTTGCTTCAGATTACCGTTAGCTGTGAGAAGTGTGCCGAAAATGTAAGTGGTACACATGCCTAAAAAACTGAAAATAAGAATTTTAAAAACTTCTGATGACTCATCAGTATGTGAATTATAAAGTATGTTAATGATTTCATGGTTGAAAAACGTGCAGCTCATAGTTATAATGATAGCCGGGACAAATAGTAACAGGCTTGAAAGTTTGGTCAGTTGCTCCACTGATTGTTTTTTGTTTATCATTCTCGAGAAAATAGGCAGTAATATGATGGTAAACAGGTATCCGTAATTTGAAAGGATTTCAACAATTCTGAAACTTTGGGCATAAATTCCTGCCTGAACTTTCCCATCGGGTAATAATTTCCCGAGTAAAACACTGTCGAGACGCATATAGGCTGCCATAAACAGTAAAAGCAGTGCAAAAGGAAAGCTTTTTTTCAGAAAGCGGAGGTTATTTTTAAGCCTGAAACGGAATCTGAAAGAAGTAGTTTTTGAAAAGACAATGGAAAAAGCTATTGATGCACTAATAATATATGCCGCTGTCTGGGAATAAACAAACCATTCAATACGAAACGCCTGCCGGGTAATGGGTTCAAGCAATAAAAATCCGCAAAGTACTATAACAATAAAACGGTCAAGAACAGAAAGAAAACTATCTATCCTGAACATGTGTAACCCGCCAAGATTTGACCTGAGATATAAAATAAAATTGGCCAGCAACTGATTAAACAACAAAATCCATAAAAGCCTGAACTCATTCAACCGCCATCCGAGTAAGTAACCTATTACTGAGCATAATATAAAATAAAAAGTGCCAAGCAGCAGTTTCAAGGGGAAAAGATTTGAAAAGTAACGGTTCAAAAGGTCATGATTTCTGGCTATTTCGCGGCGGTTAAAATTCTCAATTCCCATATCAAGGATGATGGAAAAAATAAGCGAAAAATTGAGTAAAATAAAAAAGTTGCCATATAAGGCTGAACCAACCGCATTCTGGACTGATAAATCGATACCGAAAGCATAAACAGGCTTAATCAGCAGGTTAAGAAAAAGTAACAGCGCCAGATTGGTTAAG
>CAZBCB010000173.1:0-6497 GCA_964489905.1 uncultured Bacteroidales bacterium | reverse complement strand
TGTGTTCGATTAAGCTTTGTTGTTAATATCATTTGATAAGCCAGTAAAATAAAAAAAATACCGATATTGTCAAGATATACAAATTTATTATAAAACAATATTCCTATTTGAAAACTATATATAACAACAGCGATTATTCCCGTATTCTTAGAAAAATATTTTCGCGCAATATTATATATTAAAATTTTATTAATAATTTTATAATAGTCGGGTATTATTATTTTGTTCACCCGTTAAATGAGCCTACAGCAATTGATCAGATAGGAACAACACCAGATATTTTTCTATTATTAAGTATTACAGCCGGAACATTACTGATAACAGGTTTATATTATTTTGAAAAACTAAAGTGCCATACCCGCTATTGAATCGGCTGTTTTTTCAGTCTGTTGTTTTTCTGACTTTCTCAATACATAAACTACTCCGTACAATTTGGCATTTTCTCTTCTTTTATCTTCAGGTAAATAGATAAAATGATTTTCAACTTCGTTCCATAAATTAACAATGATCTGATCGGCTTCCTTCCTCAATTCAACAAGCTTTGCCTGCAGGCGGGCAAAGTTTTTCTGCAATGTTTTCTGATAATTATATGTATCCATATACTTTTCAAACCACACCTTAACAAGCGCAATAGTAGGATTTGTAATAGGTGTGCGGCCTTTTGAAATACGCAGGTTTTCCCCCTGAATTATTTTTTCACCCCATTTTATCAGTTCAGCCTCGGTATTAAAAAGAGGAACACTTTTCTGGTCACTGGAAAATCCGAAAAAGCTTCTTTCACTGGCAGGCAAATCTCCCCGGGTAATAGCCATATTAACAACCTGTATAAAATGAGAAATATACAATCTGGCTTTTCGCATTATTTTTGCATAATCCTTGCTCTTTTCAACCTGAATATTATATGCCCGCCTCGTTTCCATCATTGACTTTTCAAATAAGGGTAAAAATGATTGTATTTTCTGCAGCGTAACCTGAGTATATGCCAGTTGAAATGGAGGAAGATCTTTGCCTTTCTCATACGCAACTCTCAATGCTCTGAGCCTTGCTACATCTGTATTGGGCAAACGACGATAAGGCATTTGCGTTTAACATTATCTGAATACGAAGATATAAAAAATTAATTAAATGATAATGTATTCGTACTTTATTTATATGTTAAACTAAATAATTGTTATATTTTTATTATATGATTATGATAAATTATCCGGAATTAGTCAATAAGAATACAATAAATATTTAAAAGTATTGTTTCTTTTGACGAGTTTGGGATTATGTAATAAAAAGTTAAAACTATGTTTCCCAAAGAATTATACATTAAAAGGCGTGAACAATTGATGCAATTGGTGAAAGACGGAATTATTCTGTTATTCGGAAATAAGGAATCCTCAATGAACTATGCTTCAAACACATATCCCTTTCGTCAGGACAGTAATTTTTTATATTATACAGGTATTGATATTCCTGATCTTGCTGTTATTCTCGATACCCGGACAGGAGAACAAACGCTTTATGGCAATGATCCTGACATTGAAGATATTATCTGGATGGGATACCCTGAGCCTTTGAGGGAAAGAGCATCAAAAACAGGAATTGAAAAAGTAAAATCACTGGAAAAACTTACTGATGATATTTCAAAAGCCAAAGCTGCAAAAAGAAAAATTCATTTTTTACCTCCTTACAGAGAAGACAGAAAATCACAACTTTTGTTCTATCTCAATATTAATTATAATTCACAGAATAATTCTTATTCAGAAGATCTAATAAAGGCAATTGTTACACAAAGATCAGTTAAAGATGATTTTGAAATTACCGAAATAGATTCAACATTAACAGAAGTCACAGGACCAATTTACCTGAATGCCATGAAAATGGTAAAATCGGGATTATTTGAATACGAAATATCCGGAATGATGGAAGGGATGGCTCTTCAAAAGGGCTTACAAATGGCATATCCGATAATTTGTTCAGTTCATGGTGAAATTTTACATAACCATTATCATGGAAACTGCCTTCAGAAAGGTCAGCTTTTACTTATTGATGCAGGTGCTGAAAGTAAATTGCACTATGCCACTGATATTACACGTACTATTCCGGTTGATGGTATATTCAGCTCACAGCAAAAAGAAATCTATAATATTGTCTTAAAAGCTGAAACAGAATGCATTGCTAATATCCGGCCAGGTGTGCCTTATAAAGATATTCACCTGCAAGCAGCAGCTATTATTGCCGAAGGTTTAAAATCAGTCGGACTTATGAAAGGCAACACCGAAGACATTGTTTCTGAAGGAGCACATGCTCTTTTCTTCCCTCACGGAATAGGTCACATGCTCGGTCTTGATGTCCATGATATGGAAGATCTTGGTGAAAAATATGTAGGTTATGATAATGAATTTCAACGAAGCAGTCAGTTCGGTCTTGCCTACCTTCGTATGGCACGAAGGCTTCAGCCAGGATTTGTGGTTACTGTTGAACCTGGTATTTATTTTATTCCACCGTTAATTGAAAAATGGGAAAGTGAAAAAAAATTTACTGAATTTATCAATTATTCAAAAGTCAACTCTTTCATACATATCGGAGGAATCAGGATTGAAGATAACGTGCTGGTAACATCTTCCGGTAATCGTGTTCTGGGACAACCCATACCAAAAACTATTGCGGAAATAGAAAATGCCGGTAAAGCATAATGCTTTCAGACTTTTTTATTACGATATAAACAATTTTTATCATCGCACAGGTTACAGGTATATGCCCTTCGTTTTGCGTTTATTCCTATTCCTATAATTCCGCTTATTGATTTGATAGGCGTCATAAGTGACGAAGCTGACAGGCTGACTCCACAAAATCCCTGAGGTAATAAACCAAAAAGTTTTTGTTGTTCAACGACATCCCAACCGCAATATCCCGGACTATAACGATTTGTAATGCCAAGACGGGCGTCCTTCATTTTATTTTCAAGGTCATCGTGAATTAAATCCATAGCCGCCTCAACAATTGATGAACCAATCACATCCACTACATAACCCTTAAGCAGATCGCCTGAGGTCATAAGCTCCTTAGACCATTCACCGATTTTTTTACCAGCTGTGCATATAAAAACTGCAATTGACTGAGCTTCTTTCAACTGTTTAATTATTATGTTTTTAGGATAAAAGATCTGATTTCCAATTTTTATACTTTTATCAGCCTGATTAAAAACAATCTGGTCATAAATAAGATATCCGCCTTTAATGTCGCAATATTCAGGCACAACTTTCAATATTTCATCGATAAGCAAATGAACAGGCTCAGGCGCGCCATACCTATAACCCATCATCGCTTCAATATGACTTATTTCAATCTTAATATCATCAAAACTGAAACTAAATAAAGCAGGATTCATTAAATTATAATGTCTTTAACATACCGGCAATCAAACGGATGTGTTCAGGAGTAGTACCGCAACAACCACCAATAATATTGGCTCCTGCCTTAACCAGTGAAGGAATAAAACCTGCCATTTGCTGCGGAGTCTCCGGGAAGATGGTTTTGCCATCTTTATATTCAGGAATTCCCGCATTTGCATGAATAAGTACAGGTATATTTTTCTCTGAAGCCCTTATTTCATTAACTATTGCAATCATTCCCTCAATACCATTTCCGCAGTTTGCTCCCATAATATCAATTTTTTCATTTTTCAGAGCTGTCACCATATCTGTCGGGGAATAGCCCATCATTGTTCTGTATTCTCCGGTGGCAGTCTTTTCAAAAGTCATTGTACAGATAATTTCACAGGTTGTATTTTCACCTGCTGCCCTGACAGCTATTCGGGCTTCTTCAATATCACTCATTGTTTCAACAACAATTGCATCGGCTCCGCCTTCTGCAAGGGCAATACATTGTTCTTTGAATGCTTCATAAAGCTCTTCTTCACTAACCTCTCCTGTCATTAATATTTTTCCGGTAGGCCCAACCGATCCAATTACAAAATGATCTTTCCCTGCAGCTATTCTTGATAATTCTGCAGCTTTCCGGTTTATTTCTGTTACCTGGCTTTCAAGCCCATAATGCTTTAATTTGAATCTGCTACCTCCAAAACTGTTGGTTTCAATCATATCAGCACCTGCTGCAACATAAGCCTTAGCAATTTCAAGCACTTCATCAGGATGCGTTAAATTCCATGATTCAGGACATTCGCCGGGTTGCAGACCCTTAGCCTGCAATAAAGTACCCCATGCCCCATCCGATGCAAGCACTTTAGTTTTTTTCAGTAATTCAGTAATTTTCCCCATGATCTAAAATATCATGATTTTCAGTTAACAAATATACGATTCTTTTTATAGTACGTTTATGGTTCGCTGGCATACCTGAAAAATGAAAGTATCTCTTTTAACGAAAGCATCGGTTCTTCAATAAATCCCATATGACCAGCATTTTCAATAGTTAACAATTTACCGTTTTTTAAAAGACTTGCTTTTGATTGTATAAAATTATAATCAATGTAATTATCTTTCTTACCGGCTATCCATAAAACCGGAACAGGGCTTTGCTCAATAATTGCAGTACGATCGGGTCGGAGTTTCATGCCTTGTAAAGCGGCTATTATCCCTTCATCGGGTGTATTTAAAGCTATTTCTTTAGCTCTGATAATTTCAGCTTCAAAAAAATCAAGATTATCATCTGCAAAAGCCTTTGGAATGTTAATATTAACAATAAGTTCTTTTTTACCTTGTTTCACAAGATCTATTTCCCTCTCCCGGTTTTCCTTTTTTTCCTCACTGTCAGCAAAAGGAGTTGAATGAAACAAACAAAAACCCAGAAGCCTTTCCATTGCCTTTTCGGCAAGTGCAAGTGTTACATAACCTCCCATTGAATGCCCCACCGGAATAAACTTATCTATTGCTAAAAAATCTGCTACTGCAAGGACTGCATCAGCCATAAGTTCCATTCTGTGAGTTGAATTTATAATCCCTGATTTTCCATGCCCCGGCAAATCAACAGTAATTATTCTGAAAAAATGCTTTAACTCATCGGCAAAATTATCCCATATATGCAACGACTCAAGATAGCCATGCAATAAAATAACAGGGGTACCCTCTCCTTCTGATCTGAAATTAACGGGTGAATTTTTGTAAAGTATTGTTTTTTCCATTATTGGTTGGTTTTAGTTTCTCAGACGCATAATTTGTTCAATTTCATCAGGATCCATAGGAATATCCTCCATCAGATCAATGTTTCCTGACTGAGTGATGAGAATATTACTTTCGAGCCTGATCCCTAATTCCTCCTCAGGAATATATATTCCCGGCTCACAGGTTATAACCATACCCGGCCTGAATTCAGTATCTTTGCTACCTACATCGTGGACATCAAGCCCCAGAAAATGTGAAGTGCCATGCATATAATAACGCTGCCACAAGGGACTGTCTTTGTTTTGTTTTTCTTTCTCTTCCCTGCTGTAAAGCCCTAACTTTATATGTTCTTCTTCCCATATTGAACACACTTCTTTGTGCACCTGATTAATGGTTTTCCCAGGTTTCATCATACTTCGGGCAATTTTAAAAATATGATAAACCGAATCATAAACCTGTCGCTGCCGTTTTGTGAATTTACCACTCACAGGAACCGTACGTGAGCAGTCAGCAGCATAATTACCATATTCAGCCCCGAAATCCATTAGCAACAGCTCTCCATCCTTACATTCCTTACTGTTAGCATTATAATGCAAAATACACGCATTTTTGCCCGAAGCAATGATTGGTTGGTAAGCATGTCCCCGTGACCCGTTAAGTAAAAAAACATAGGTCAATTCAGCTTCGACTTCATATTCATTCATCCCTGGTTTTATCGTTTTTAATATTTTGTCAAAAGCCGCACCGGTAATTCTGCATGCCTCCTTAATAAGCTTTATCTCCTCTTCTGCCTTAACAATACGAAGATTATGAATTAGGGGGGACAACCTTTCGTATCGGTGCAACGGGAAATTCTTTTTTAAATGCTCTGCAAATCTATGATCTCTTGATGGAAACTCAGGGATTATTTTCGGATTTTCATAAAGATTAAGGTAAATATTTTCTGCCAGAAAGGCAAATTGCGCCAACACTGACTCAAGCTCATCAAGCTTCTTAACGGTTTTTATACCTGAAATACGGCTGGCTTCTTCGGGTGTGAGCTTATGCCCTTCCCATTTTTCAAGTTTTTCTGATGTTTCTCTGATAAAAAGTACCTCTCTCATTTTTTCATCAGGAAAATCAGGAAATAATAATAAAACCGATTTTTCCTGATTAATGCCGGTGAGAAAAAAGAAGTCAGAATTTTGTCTGTAAGGGAAATACTGATCAGCCGATCGAATCATCTCGTCATTTGAATTAACAACAGCAAAAGATTTTTTATTAAGTGTATTTGCCAGGCGCATTCTGTTTTTACAAAAAAAATCGGCTGACATCAGAATTTCTTTCATACATTTTTCCCGTTTTTCAAAAGAAAAAAACTATTTTCACCGAAAGATATAAAAAAATAAA
>CAZBCB010000172.1:0-6543 GCA_964489905.1 uncultured Bacteroidales bacterium | reverse complement strand
TCCGGGTAATCCACAAAACCTAAATTCTTCAATTGAAACAACCATGCCAAAAGATTTTGGAGCAAACAATGATGAAAAATTAAAAAGTTTTTCTAAATACAAAATCAATTGACGAATTTAGGTGAACATAACTAGCTCCCGATTTTTTATAATCATTGCTTTTCTATTAAAAATTTCTGTTTTTAATCGAGGTCACAACGAGCAAGAAATCCGGAAAAACTTCAGTTATTAATCACATACTTTTTAACAAGTTCAGCAGCGTCTTTTAATGAAATAGCCGGATGAACCTTTAAACCCGACTGGTCAAGCAAAGCCTTAGCCTCGCTGGCATTAGTCCCTTGCAGTCGCACAATAACCGGCACCGGGATATTGCCTATTGTTTTATATGCATCAACCACTCCCTGAGCCACGCGATCGCATCTCACAATACCACCGAAAATATTAATAAGAATAGCTTTAACCGAGGGGTCTTTCAGAATGATTCTGAAACCGGCTTCCACGGTTTGTGCATTGGCTGTACCGCCAACATCAAGAAAATTAGCAGGTTCACCACCTGAAAGTTTTATCATATCCATAGTAGCCATGGCCAGACCTGCTCCATTAACCATACATCCCACATTTCCGTTAAGTTTAATAAAATTAAGGTTATGCTGTGATGCTTCTACTTCGGACGGATCTTCTTCATTAAGGTCCCGTAATTCAGCATATTCGGGATGTCTGAACAGGGCATTGTCGTCAAGGATAATCTTGGCGTCGGCAGCATATATATGATCGTCTGAAGTTTTCACTACCGGATTAATTTCAACCAGCGAAGCATCAGCAGATGTATAGGCTTTGTATAATGAATCGGCAAAAGATACCATTTCTTTAAATGCCTGGCCTGTTAGTCCAAGATTAAAAGCTATTTTTCTTGCCTGAAAAGGTTGTAATCCAACTCCAGGATGTATTTCCTCCCTGAAAATAAGATGGGGTGTTTCTTTTGCCACGGTTTCGATGTCCATACCTCCCGCTGTCGAGTATATAAAGGTGTTTCTTCCGGTTGTACGGTTCAGTAAGATGCTCAGATAAAATTCCTTAACCGCTGACTTACCCGGATAATAAATTCCCTGTTCGATTAAAACCGTGTTTACTTTTTTACCTTCAGGGCCTGTCTGATGGGTAATGAGTTGCATGCCCAGTATTTCCCCTGCATATTTAATTACCTCATCAATCGATCGGGCAATTTTTACACCTCCTCCTTTTCCGCGTCCGCCTGCATGTATTTGTGCCTTTACAGCCCAGCTTGTTGTTCCTGTTTTCTCACTCACCTCAATAGCTGCTTTTTGAGCTTCACTCTGGTTTCTTATGACAATACCATATGGTACACATACATTAAAGCTTCTGAGTATTGACTTTGCCTGATATTCGTGTATATTCATATTGTAATGTTTTCTTAATTTTAAAACTTCTTTGTTTTAATTGGCATAATTTTTTTAAGCATTTCGGGATCTTCTTCAATCACCGATCCTATGACCAGTATATCCGCACCGGCTTTGAAGAGGTTTAAAGCATCTTCGGGTGTACGTATGCCCCCGCCTACCATCAGTGGAATATTAATTTTTTCCTTAACACTGGAAACAATTTTTTCATTTATCCGCCTGTTTGCCCCGCTACCTGCTTCAAGATAAATCAGTTTATGCCCGAGCATCTCGCCTGCCATTGCGGTAGCAACAATTATATCTGTTTTTTCAATAGGAATAGGCTTTGTTCCACTGATATATTCCACCGAGCTTACTGATTTTCCGTCAACCAGGATATAACCTGTTGGAATTATTTCTATTCCTGAGTTTTTCAAAAAAGGAGCAGCAAGTACATGATTTCCAATCAGATAATCGGGATTGCGGCCTGAAATAAGTGATAACAAGAGTATTCCGTCGGCTTTATCGGAGAGTTGCAAAAGGCTTCCCGGAAATAAAATTACCGGTGACAGAGCGGTTCTTTTGATGATTTCAATTACGTGATCAATGGGTTTTGATACCAAACTACCTCCTGCAAGGATAAAATCAACATTTGTTTGATTGGCAAGTGAAACGGTTTCAATGAGCGAAGTTTCGGAATGCTTATCAGGGTCAATGAGTAATGCAAATTTTTTTGTTGTATTCGCTATTAATGAATCGTAAATCATGAAATTCAGATAGAACAGTAAACAATAACGTAGTTATCAATTTTAAAATATTCAAGTTTAAAATGGTCATTGCGCAATCTGTTGCGCACCCATCCTGCAAGAGTTCCCCGTGGCTTAGGATAAAAAGGTTCTATAGTAATATTTTCCTGAAGTTTTATGTCCTGCTTATCACAAATTTTATAAAGAGCCTCTTTGGCGCACCAGTGAATATACATGTGATAATGCCGCAGTTCAGGCTCTTCGGAAATAATTTCGTTTGGATTGATAAACCGGTGGGCTATGCGTTCAATTTTAGGCGACATATATTCCATATCTATTCCGACGCGTTTCTTCTGGCTCAGCAGAATGGCGGTAAGGTCGCGTGAATGAGAAATGCTTATGTTATAATGGTTTCCGGCCACATAGGGTTTACGGTTACCATTGTATGTTATTGTAAGTACCTGCCGGGTCATTTCATTCAACAGTACTCTAACGCTAAGCCATTCAAGTTTGCGGTCATGATTTCTGAAATTCTCAACAACCTTAATCTCCTCAGGAAGAAGATTGAGACGGCTTCTGAGATTATCGTAATCTTCCCGAATCTCCCAAATGCCCAGTTGGCATTCATTTTCCAGATATTCATTAAGAATCAGAGCCACAGTTTAAAATTTTAGTTCCAATGTAAAGTTTCAATCAAATGCTCAATATCTGTCCTGAAAAACCTTATTACCGGCGATAATGAATCAGCATTAGGATGCACACTGAAATAGAGTGAGCCGCTCAGAAAATTTCGTGTACTGTCAGTTGCAAAAAAATTTATGGATGAAGCGGTATTACCCTCAATATCATATAAAATACCAAAGACTTTTCGATCGGGGTAATAGAAAGGGCGCTCAATGATATCATCAGCTTTGATGATATGTTTATACGCCAGTGTGCGGATGTCTTCGACATACAGGGCAAGATTTTTTTTAACTGGTTTGTATGTCAGATGCATCTTTCCTTTAAAATAAGGAAACTCAATATTTATCCAGCATGGTTCGGCATCTTTCCCTTCATAATTTTTTATGATACCATACACAGGATACTCAAATGAGTATGGACATTGTGAAGAATAAGACTGATAAACCTTTTCGGGTAGATCAATACGGAAGTAAGCCCTGGGTTTGGGGAAATAAGTTTTCCGGCACGCTGTAACCATTACCAGCATGAATATAAAAATTATTGCAATAATTGATGTTATGTTTTTATCTTTTATTTTCATCTGTGTTTTCAGGTTTTGATAAGGTTACCTGAATTTGCTTAATTCTTCTTTTATCAACTGACTTTACTGTAAATGTATAATGACTGTATTTAAAAGACTCATTTTTTCGGGGCATTTCTCCTTTTATTTCAAGAATTAGACCAGCCAAAGTATCTGCTTCTCCTTTAATATCGTCAAAAATACTTTCTTTTTCATTCATTATTTTAATAAAATCGTTTAATAATATTTTCCCCTCGACAAGATAATTATAATTATCGATTTTAATATAATATGAATTCTCCTGGTCTGATTCATCAGTGATTTCTCCCACAATTTCTTCAAGAATATCTTCAAGAGTAATTATCCCTGAAGTTCCACCATATTCATCAATCACAACAGCCATGTGTATTTTATTGGTCTGAAATTCCCTGAGCAGATCGCTGATTTTTTTTGTTTCAGGCACATAATACGGCGGCCTGATAAGTGACTGCCAATTGAATGAATCAGGTTTTTCAAGATGGGGTAATAGGTCTTTAATATAAAGAATACCTTTTATATTATCAAGATCGGAGGTAAAAACCGGTATTCGTGAATAACCTGATTCCACGATTAGTTTTAAAAGTTTACGGTAAGGTGTTTTAAAACTAATCGTGGTGTTTTAATGCTGGCGCCAACAACATCAACCCTTGAGGTCATTATTTCACGCACATCGATATTGCCAAATTTTACAATACCTTTAAGAATTTCCTTGTCTTCGGTAAGGTTTTTTTCAGTAAGTTCCAGTGCATCAGAAAGTTCATCAATCGAAATATTTTTTCGGCGCTGGGAAAATTTTTTGTTAACCAGTGACGTAGAGCGGATGAGAATAAAATTCAGAGGGCGCAGTATTTTTTCAGCAATATTTAACGGAGCAGCCATAAATCTGGCAAATTTAACGGCATGTTTATTGGCATAGACTTTCGGAAAAATCTCTCCGATAAAAACAATAATTGAAGTAATTACCAGAACCTGTATAACGAATCCCAATATGGGTGCTTCTGTGAAATCAAACAATTAATTTGTTATGTAAGCAGCTAGTATAACAATACCTACATTAATAAAATTATTGGCTACCAATATGGTGGCAAGCAATTGATTAGGAATATCAAGAAGTTTAAGCACAATCTGTCCGGCTCTGGATTTCGACTTACGCAGGTGTTCTGTTTCAGCCGGAGTGAGCGAGAAAAAAGCAGCCTCAGCACCCGAAACCAGAGCACTGCAGATCAATAAAAGAATGCTGATGAAAAAACCTGCCACAACCCCTGCACTAATGGGTTTTATATAAATCAACAGCATGGAAAGAATAGCTTCCTGATAAGAATTCGTTTCCAATTCAGATATATAGTTGGTTAAATATAAATATTAAAATGGCAGGTCGTCAACTTCCGGACCTGGCTCGGGTATTGGTTCGGTTTCTGTAGAAGCTGCTGCTGATGCAGATGAAGATACCGGTGATGATTGTATATCTTCACGTTTACCAAGTAGTTGCAATACATCGGCTACGATTTCTGTGGTGTATCTTTTGTTACCTTCTTTATCATCCCAGTTCCGTGTGCGTATTTTCCCTTCAATATATATTTGTGAACCTTTTTTAACATACTTTTCAGCAACTTCTGCAAGACCTCTCCACAAAACAACGGTATGCCATTCTGTATTGGTAACCCTTTCACCGTTTTTATTTTTATATACTTCACTGGTTGCAATGCGTAAATTGCAAACTGGTGTATTGCTTTCGATATAACGCACTTCAGGATCATGGCCTACATGACCTATGAGTATTACTTTATTTACTGACATGGTTAACTGTTTTAATTTAACCCGTAAAAATACAAAATTTATTTATTTAATTAATGGTGTCATAAGCCGTTGAATAATAAGACAATTCTGCAACTTTCTATTGCAGCAAATTGGTTTTCAGATATTTTTCAGTTAACCTTGATACAGGATAATTAATAATTTTATTTTCGGGAATGCATAAGTAGTTTTCCAATAGTGTTTTAGAAGAATTATGAATGGTAACATGATAGAAAAAAACTTTAAGGGTCTGATGCGTGAGCTTATGGATATAGGGTTTGGAAATTGAGTTAATTATATGACAGGTACCGTTAAAAAGATTTTTCCATTCTTCGGCTTCAGTTAATTTGTCAGGTTTAATATCCTGAGTTGTTTCAATAAGCGGAAATTCAAAAAGTAAATTCCAGATATCTTTCTTATGCCGTTGATGAATAAAAGTATTGCCATGATATGATATATGTAAATAATGAAAAAATCTTTCGCGGGTCTTTCCGTTTGCCTTTTTTACAGGTAACATATGTACTATGTTATTTTTGTAAGCATAACATATTGAGTTAAGAGGGCACTGATTGCAAAGAGGATTGCGAGGCAGACAGATAAGCGCACCCAGTTCCATCATAGCCTGATTGTGTGTCCCGGGTTTTTTCTTGTTCAGAATTTCTTCAGCCTTCTGACGGAAAAGTTTTTTTCCAACTTTGGAAGTGATTTCTGAGTTTATCCCGAATAAGCGCGAGAGAACTCTATATACATTACCATCTAAAACTGCTACAGGAATATTAAATGCAATAGAAGCAATAGCTGCGGCTGTATATTCGCCAATACCTTTTAAAGAAAGCAGTTCATTATAGTCAGACGGAAAAATTCCGTTATACCTGCTTACGATATTTTTGGCTGTAATATACAAATTCCGTGCACGTGAATAATAACCCAAACCCTGCCATAGTTTAAGCACATCTTCTAAAGATGCTTGTGCAAGTTGTTGAATTGTCGGAAATTTATCAATAAACCTGTTATAATATGCTAAACCCTGATTAATCCTGGTTTGCTGAAAAATTATTTCTGAAAGCCATATTTGATAGGCCAAAGGATTACTTCTCCATGGAAGTTCCCTCTTGTTAACTTCATACCATTTTTCTATTATCCGGGTTACTTGCTTCAATGATTCCTAAAAAAATGAAAAAAGTATTCAAAATTAATCTATTACTATTTTATTTATCCAAGGAAATAATATATATTTGCAATTCATAAAAATATAATTTGTAAATTATTGATAATTAAAGATTTTAAGCAATGACAAAAGCAGACATTGTAAACGAAATCTCGA
>CAZBCB010000171.1:0-6559 GCA_964489905.1 uncultured Bacteroidales bacterium | reverse complement strand
AAAATATTTTTTCTTATTAAAAAATTACCTTATCATGAAATATGACTGGTTATTTCTGGCACAACGACTACAATCAATTGCACAGGCAGGACTGACTTATTCGGAGAATCCATTTGATATTCAAAGATATGAGCAGTTACTTTCAATTGTAGCTGAAATATTACATGATTTCACCGGTAAAGAAATGAGCAGAATAAATGATCTGTTAAAAATTGAAAAGGGATATCTTACACCAAAAGTTGATATAAGAGGGGTTATTTTTCGCAAAAACAAAATATTAATGGTTAAAGAAAAAATTGATAATTGTTGGTCTGTTCCCGGAGGATGGGCAGACGTTGGGTTAACTCCTTTTGAAATTGCTGAAAAAGAGGTGGCTGAGGAAAGCGGATTAGTTGTTCGTGCTACACGATTACTGGCAGTTTTGGATAAAAAACGTCATAATCATCCTCCTGACTTTTTTCACATTTATAAGATGTTTATACTTTGTGAAGAAAAAGGGGGCAAATTAAAAACAAGTATTGAGACCAGTGATGCCGGTTTTTTCTCTCTGCAGGAATTACCCGCATTATCTGAAGATCGGATTACTGCTGAAGAAATAAAAATACTCTTTGATTTTAATAATAATCCGGATAAACAGGCAATATGTGATTAAATTAATTATTTAAAACATGTAATTAAAATAATTACAATTCAGTATTTTATTTATGGGTTAATTACCTCAACCCATTTCCCTTCACATACTGAATAAACACTATTATCATACATAGCATTGCAATTTACCCCAGGAAGATAAAAGCGGCCTAAATAAGAAGCATTAAGCTGAATTACAAAAGTTTTACTTTGGCCAACCGGCAAGTCAAAATAGGTAAATACACGGTCATCTCTGATATCCTGATAAGTAGGCTGGCTTATTTCGTATGATGAAGGCAGATCATTTAAGCGAATATTACGAATTTCCCAACCGGAGGGAAATATTTGAGTGAGGGCCAGATCTTTACAGTTGAAGTATGAAGAGTTTAAAACCGTTACCACTGCGTGGAAATCAGTCCCCTGAGAAAGACGGGATATATCCAGTAGTGATCCGTCAAGGTTTTTGTATGTTACTTTCATTGTTAGATTATTTTCGGTGCTTTTTTCCTGTCCGGTTTGTGGAATGCCTGTAAAGATAACCCTTGCATATAATAAATTTTGCCCTGTGTTTTCAATATCTACCTTTACCTGACCTGATGATTTTGGTAAGTTCAGTACGATTTTTGTAACAGGTTTGGATGTATTAGCAGTTACCGTTTTACCATCATTAGTTTTGTATTTAAATGAAATATTCTTTGCATTTCCTGAGACATTAGCAAATTTTGACATAGCAAGTAAGCAATAGGCTGTTGTTTGCGTACTCATCCAATAGTCTTGCGTGAGCTTTTCTGAGATTTTAATGGCCAAAGGTGCTGCCTTAGTTTTATCGTTAAGTAAAAGCAATGTTTCAAGTATCATTGCCCAGTCACGTTCCACTGAACCGTATGAAGAATAGAAACCCGAATAGGGCTGGATACTTATATCAGCACGAGCACTCAATTGTTTTGCAATATCTGACTGACCTGAAAGTACATAAGCTGCAGCGAGTCTCCATCGGGCTTGCAAACTGAGATTTTTTTCTTCCCTTAGTCGATTCATTGCAGCCATTTCAGGTTCACCAGCAAGGGCTAATGTATATAAACGATATGCCTGTTCAAGATCAGACTGGTTGTATTTATTATCTGAAGATTCATTTCTCCATTGGCGTGCTGCTTTTTTCTGGTATTTAATCCAACTATTCTTTAATCCCGCTGGCAGTGCATAACCTTTCTTTTCAGCTTCAATAATAAAATGCCCTGCATAAGAGGTCCCCCAATCATTAATATAATTATTTCCTGGCCAATAACTAAAACCTCCGGAAGTGGTAAGAAACGATTTTAAGCGATTAATCCCGGCTTTAACATTTTCAGAAATACGGTTCTTATAATTATCATCAAGATTCATAATATCAGAAAGATAAAGCTGAGGAAAAACTGCAGAAGTAGTTTGTTCAATACAACCATGGGGATAGGTTATTAAAAAATGCAGACGCCTTTCGATATCAATCGGAGGAATGGAGGATACTTCAAGTATACCCGAATTCGTACCTTCCATGCCGGGCAAAGTATAAACGTCTGACCATAATTTACCCGGTTCAAGCACACTTGCATGAAACTCGGATATTTCGGGATTTGAAGGTCTGATATCTAATTCAATGTCATATAAAGCCGATTGATTTCCACTTGTAGCTACAATAGATACTTTCCCCTTCCCCAGTTTCAGAGGAGTTTTAAGAAGAAAATTCACAGTCTTGTCGCCAGGTTGATCAAATGCAACTGATTTTGATTTTTCATCCTGAGGGATTAAAAACTCATTGGTTTTTATCTGAACAGAGACATTTCTGATATTTTTTTCCATAGCAAATAGTGTAACAGGAAGATTTACTTCTTCGCCGGGCCCTAATACACGTGGCAGTGTAGCCAGAACCATAAGCGGGCTTCTTACCGGTGTTGATTTTTCCTGAAAGCCATAAGCTCCATCTTCGCCGGCAATAATCATTGTCCTTACTGATCCGACATAACGTGGCATTTTAAAAGTATGGGTATTTGTTTGACCTTCACGGAGAACAAAAGGACCTTTAAAAATAACCACAGGTTTAAAACGGTTTGTTTTTTCGCCTCCTTTCTTTTCCTGTTCTTCACCATCGCCTCCAATACTCAGAATACTTTCAAGTTTCCCTCCGAATGCACCGATTACCATATCGTATAAATCCCATGTTTTAATGCCCAATGCTTCGCGGGCGTAAAAAACATTCCATGGATCAGGCGTTTTAAAACGGGTGAGGTCAAGTAAGCCTTCGTCAACAATGGCTAGCGTATAAGTCATTCTTTTCTTATTTGCTTCGCTAACTTTTATAGAAAACTCTTTTTCAGGTTCCAATGATTCAGGCATAGAAATAGATGGATGAAGTTTAGTATCCTGGTTTTCAATCATCAGGGGTATTACGCCGTATAATCTGATTGGCATATCGTTCAATGCGTTATTATGGGGCTGAATTAATGTTACATGAACATAAATATTAGGTGCCATTTCAGGAGTTACTTCAAATGAATACTTAGTTTCCTTATCTTTTGCATCTATCCATTCGGCTTTAATGACTGATGATCCTGATTCAATACTAACTAAAGCACGTCCCTGACTGCTGGTAGGTATTAAAATTTCAGCAGTTTCACCAACTTTATATGAGTTCTTATCTGCATTAAAAGATAACATGGTAGCAGCCTGAGGATCAGTTCTGAGCGGCCTGCCTGCCCATCCCGGCCAATCGATATAAACAATTTTTCCGGCTGCATGTCCGCTAACAGGATCATAAACCCGGATAAAAAATCTTCCCCATTCAGGTCTGTTAATCCTGAAGTTAAAACGGCCTTTTCCATTGGAGGTTGAAACGTTTTTAGTGAAAACAGGATTGTTATAATTATTACCCATGTAGCTTGCGAGATCATCTGCATTACTTTCCCACCAATATCGCCATTGTATTTTAAATATTTTAACTTCGAGGTTGCTGCGGCTGACAGGGTTCCCATTATTATCAACGGTAACAACATCAACCCAATGAATTGTATCCGTTAAAAGCATACCTCGTTTATCCCCTGAGGGGGTTCTTAGACCAACATAAGAACTATAAGGTGAATAAGGAATCGAAAAAACATCAGAACTGAAATCACCGCTTTCTTCGAAAACCCTGGTAATTAAATTAGCCTTTAACATACCGGGAGCACGTTGTTTAACTGACAAAGCAGCTGAAATTTTAGCTTTACCCTCCTGGTCAATTCTGCCGTCAAAAATCGTTTTCTCTTCAGTTGTAAAAGTACGCGATGGATCAGTAAATTTGAAATCGGGATATTTATTAAATGATGTTTCAGCATTTGTTAAGGTGACATCGACCCTGGCTTTAAGGTTTCTGGCTATTGCTCCATGGAGCCATGTAACTGAAAGATTACCAAAAAGAGATTTATCATTTACAGTAAGTTGATCAACTCCAAAATCAATATTGATTTTAAGACGATTGGGCTTTATTGTTTCGATTTTTAATGTTTTACCAAATTCTGTTCCACCTACTTTAATTTTTGCATTCCAATAACCTGTTGGAGCATCAGGTTGAGTAGCTGTAATAAAAGTATAAAAACCATTTACTCCGCTTCTTTTGGTTGTTCTTGTATATAATTGTCCCTGAGGATTATATAGTTCAAAAATTACCGGATGATTTTCAGGTAGTAGTTTTTGTTTATCTTCAAGAATGAATGTTAAAAATATTGTATCACCAGGCCTCCAAACACCTCTTTCGCCATAGATGAAACCCTTAATGCCTTTTTGAATAACATTTCCCGATACATCAAACTGACTGAGTGATAATGAAGAACCATTATCAAGTTTAAGGTAACCACGTTGCTTGTCGCTTTTTGCAATTAACAGAAATGGTTTTTCTGTACAATTTAAAGTTGCCATACCATTATTATCTGTAACTGCTGAAGCAACAGGTTGTTGCTGATAATTATAAACTGTGACCTGGGTATTTGGTATGGGTTGAGAAGTAACCAGGTTTGTAACACAAACCAACAATTTGTTATTATTACTCCCTTTCACAATAATGCCCAAATCGGATGCCAATATATTTCTTGCCACGAAGCGATTGTCAGTGTAATATGATTTGGAACATGGATTATCTCTTTCTCTCCATTCGTAATCCTCATCATCATAATAATATTCGTAATCAGAATAATAATCTTCATAAGAATCCCAGTAACTCATATCTGTTTCAACAGGTTCATCGTAATTTTCATCAGCACTTTCGGTTTCTTCTTCATTGTCGGTAGTTTCACAAGGATAAAGTGAATATTTCTTTTTAAATTGAATTTCAATGCGATAGATTGAACCAGGATCAGGTTGAATAAATTTTGCAAGATCAAGGTAAAAAATATTCCAGCGGCTAAGGTCAACTGCTGCGGTGGTAAGTGATACTTTTTCTTTATGTATTAAACGACCGGCCCTTTTTAGCTGATTGCTTCCGTCAAGTTTGTTTACCTGTAAAAAATGCCCGATATTATTTTCAAAAATTTTGATAATTTTTACATCAACAGCACTAAGGTTAACCGCTTCAAATGGGAAGACAAGCCCTTTAGAATTTGGCAGAATTACACCTTTCCCTACTATTCTTACGGCAGGCTTTGGTATTTCGAATAGAACATCGGTTGAATATTCTTCTTTCAGTTCAAATCCCTGAACGTTTAATACTCCTTTTCGAACAAAAAGTTTTATGGTACCACCTTGCCTTACTTCAGGGAAAGCTTTTACTGTATTACCTTCAATGGTATATGAGAGCGAAGCATAATTTTCAAGATAAATTAATCCTTCAAGGTTTTGATTTTTTCTTAAAGGATCGGAAAACTGTATTAATAAATATTGCTCAGGTTGATGAAAGACTTTTACGCTTATTACTTTAAAATCGCCGAGTGCAGGGATTTCGATTTCCTGTTTCCCTTTCGAATTAATTCCTATAGGTGCTCCGTTCCAGATTATTTCAATTTTTTCGGATTTTTCTGTCCGTTTCACACTGTCAATAGTAAAAGTAAAATTGCGGTTATCAGCAGATGGATCCCATTTTATCTTAAAAACATTATTCCCCTGACGGGCAGAAATAATTTTGCTGAGTTCTTCAATGTCAGTTGCATCTGCTGCAATAAGTGAACCTTTAACCTTGTTCCATTCGAGATTATTATTGCTGTATGATTCAAAGCCATCTACAGAAACATTGAATGTCTGGGGAATTACAGAAAACTGAAACTCAAATGTTTTCAGTTCGGATGGCACAGACATTAATTTGGAAAGGAAAAATTTGGCTGTATATGTTTCGCCGGACTTTAGTTTAGATTCAGGTCTGAATTCAATGGTTCGCTTATCTACCCAATAAGCATTTCCTTCAATTTTTGGCTTGAAACTAAAAAGATTTTTTTCGATGACAGTATTTAAATCAATATTTTCAGGATAATCTTCTGTCAGAATAATTTGTATAACAGATTCTGAGGAAATTACGCCCGAAGTAAATGCAGCGATTTTTTCAATAAAAGCTGGATTAATGGTAAAAGATTTATCACTTTTCTTTTTGCATTGAATAAGTGTTGCTGCTAGAATTAGAACAATAAAGCTGTTAAAAAAGGCCGAACGGAACGAAAAAGTTTTCATATGAATTTGATTATGGAGTTTTATCAGGTAAAATACAAAATTTCAATTACATAACAATAATTTGAAGTGATAATTTGTGATTTTATTGTTTAATATTTGTCCAGCTCTTTAAGCAATTCATCAAATCCTTGTTTTAATCTGATTTTTAGTTCCTGCAACGATGGATCATTATTATTGCCGGTGTAAGTAATGCAAAGAATGATTTGTTTGTTTCTTTTTTTAAGTTCTTCGTATAGAAAAAATTTTTCAATGCGGTATAATTCTTTAA
>CAZBCB010000170.1:0-6582 GCA_964489905.1 uncultured Bacteroidales bacterium | reverse complement strand
ACGTTATTGTTTCTATTTTTCTCTGAGGTATAAGTGCGCCATTTTTCCAATAATTGCCTGAAATCGTCAGGTAAGGTGGAATTGAATTGCATTATTTCTCCGGTCTGGGGATGCCTGAAGGAAAGCGATTGAGCATGCAGCGCATGGCGGGGCATTATTTTGAAGCAGTTTTGAATAAATTGCTTGTATTTTGTAAAAGTAGTACCTCGTAATATCTTATTGCCGCCATATCGTTCGTCATTGAATATGGGGTGGCCAATGTATTCCATGTGTACTCTTATTTGATGAGTCCGGCCTGTTTCGAGCCTGCATTCGATGAGAGACACATAACCAAATGATTCAACAACGCGGTAATGGGTAACAGCTGTTTTCCCCTGGTCGCCCGATGGGAAAACTTGCATCTTCATGCGATCATGCACACAGCGACCTATATTGCCTTCAATCGTTCCTGTTTCATTATCAAAACGTCCCCAGACAAGGGCAATATAGGTTCTTTTTATTGTCCTGTCAAAGAATTGTTTTGCCAGTTTATTTAAAGCCATCTCAGTTTTTGCCACTACCAATATGCCCGAGGTATCTTTATCAATACGGTGAACCAGACCAGGCCTGATCTCACCGCTTTGAAACAAAGGAAGATCTTTCAGATGATATGCCAGTGCATTAACAAGAGTACCTGTGTAATTCCCATGCCCCGGATGAACTACCATTCCCGCTTCTTTGTTAACAACAATTATATCTTCATCTTCGTACAGGATATTAATTGGGATCGGTTCGGGAATAAGTTCAATTTCCCGGTGCGGGTAGGGAAGTAAAACCGAAATTACATCTAATGGTTTAACCTTGTAGTTGGGTTTTATCGCTGTTCCGTTTACCAGTATATTCCCTGCTTTTGCGGCCTGTTGTATTTTGTTTCGTGATACATTATCAATTCGGTTTCCGAGATATTTGTCTATACGCAATGGTTCCTGTCCTTTGTCAACCAGGATGCGATGATGTTCATACAGTTCCGATTGCTCAAAAAATTCATCCTGCATTGTATTGTCTGTTATCGGCTGATGATGAATTTTGATGCATAGTTTTTCCCTGAAGCAAGCCTTATTTTCATAAAATATATTCCGTTTTGCAGGTTGCTTACTGAAATTGTTTCAGACAACCGGCAGTTCATCACTAAACGACCGGAAATGTCAAAGATAGTAACATAGCCCTGAGGAAAAGTTTCTGTGTCTGATAAGACAATATGTAACTGATCATTGGCCGGAACCGGAAAGATATCGAGGGCATTTTCATCTGAGGTGTTTTCAGTAACTATACCGGTTGATGCATTGCGGCTGAAAACAGGTCTGATCATTAATGTGCCGTTAAATAGCGGATTTTTTTCTGTAAATGTAAACCAGGGTCCTGAAGTGTTTATCAGAATGTTATTGCAGTCATCACAACTGTTATCATAGCCAATATTCAGAAAATCTTCGGTCAATTGTTTTAATCCCACATAGATAGTATCACTTACAATTATATTCAGGTCAGCAGGAAACATATATCTTTTAAATTCAAGTAATCCCAGTGAAGTATCCGGTGTGAAGGCTTCTTCAGAGACATATAATAAATCAGCAGGATTTCCATTACGGTTATTCCACACGCATAAATTAAATTCAAGGTCAGCAGTGTAATGATTTCGCGTCTTATTGAAAAATATTTCCATGCCCCTGATAGTATCCTGCCTGTATATTGGGAAACGAACAGCAATTAATGCTCCGTAACTCGATTCGCCGGAAATGCCGAAACCAAATTCAGGAGTGCCATCATCATAACTATAGAAATCGTTGAATTCCTGATTGTATTTTACTGTATCATTACCCCAGAATTGTCCGGGCGGTGTTGTTATAAAGGCAGTAACTTCAAATCTGCCATACTTATCCTGAGTCTGGGTGTAACCATGATCAAACGGGTCGTTTCGGATAATTAATGTGTTTGGCAGGATCATTTCATCATATTCATTGTAATAATACTTTTTATTGGTATTCAGGTCTTTAACAAAATATGACCTGTAAATACTGCGCGTGGAATCTTCCATGTTTCTTATTACATACCGCGTGTACTGACGCATAATGTCCTGTGCATAATTGACATGAGACCATGGTATAGATACATACTGCTTAAGCATTCCTTTTAAAGGCTCAACAAATGCTATATCCGAAATTTTTTCGTGGGTGCTGAGAGTTTCAGCATCAAGTTTAACATAATCAATATGCCATTGGTCGACATTACTTAGGGCTCCGTTTCTGCCTTTAACTTCATCGGGCGACATACTGGTGTAATTTCTGAACCGAAACCGGAAACCATCTTCATAAAAATTTTCGGGCACTAACTTAATAACCTGAATAAAAGGCGTGGAGGTATCGGCTGTTATTTTCCAGATATGAACCCACTGACTTTCAGCAGCGGAATAAAATTCGAGTATCAGCGAATCCTGCTTGTCAGGTATTTCACCTCTGCCTCCGGCCTGATAAAAAAAGCTAAGAATTACCTGTTTTTCGCTTCCTTTATATGGTAAAAGGTTTATCGGCACTGAAGTCAGTGTATCCGAGGGCGTAGGCCTGTTATCGATAGCGTAAACATTACCATGGGCATCAATGGCATCGAGGGTGGCTACGCCAATTGAAGGAGGCAGGTAAGGAAAAGAAGAATTAATAAATGCATACGAATCAGTCCATTTTTCGGGATTGGGGTAAATTGAAATGGCTGAAAAATCATCAAAAAAAGGCAATTCATAACTTGTTATGACTGATGTCGACTTTTTTCGGCTGTTACTAACCTGTATGGCTTTTTTGACTTCCTGGTTTTCAGTAAGCCCTATAAGCGACTGCCCGTATAACTGAAATGACAGGCAGAATAAAATAATCAATAATGATATTCTTTGACTAATCGAAAAAAAATGGCTATTCATCTGCTTAAAAATTCAATGAATCGGCGTCCTGAATTTTGGTTGAATCTATTGTAATCCAAACATCAATTGACGATCCCAATGGTAATGTAATGTCATGTCCGGGCATGGGACGTTGCTGATATATCAGGGCTAATGATTTGTCTTCTTCTGTTTTAACCGTGTTATCAGGCAGTATGCCTCCGATACGTAAGAAACGGTCAGATGCCTTGATTTTTGCCTGTTCAAGATTAAGCCCGATAAGAAGCGGAACTGAGGTTTGTTCATCACTCAATCCTTTGCCCAGAACCAGATCGATATATGAACCTTTACTGACTGAGTCACCCGGGTTAATTTCCCTGCCATTAATTCTTTGTTGTAATACCAGATTTACTCCTATATCAGGCTCATAAGTGACCTCACCCAATTTAAGATTGAATGATTCGAGCTTGGCTTTGGCTTGCCTGAAGGTAAGTGAAATAAGGTCAGGCATTGGAATCCGTTCAGGATTCATGGCGTTCATTGTAAGAAAAATTTTACGGTTACGCTTCACTTTAAGACCTGCTTTCGGATGCTGGTCAACCACTGAACCACGCTCAAAATCTGTAAGAAAAACAGAGTCGAATACCACAACCCGCATTTGTTTTCGTTCGGCTAAATCACGGGCTTCTTCCAATGTAAGTCCTTGAAAATCAGGCACTGATAAAGCTTCATTATGACGTGTATATATTTTCAGTATTTGCATAATAATGAAAGTACCAACAATAAGAATAATAAAAGCCAGCACAATATTACGAAGGAAAATCCGCTGCACAATATAATTGTATATAGCTGTTATTATGTCAGAAAGACTGTTTTTGTCCATTTGTTATAATAATTAAATTAAAACGGCAGAACAAATATAAAATTATATTATGACTATCAGAAATATCCCTGTATTTTGAAATTATAATATAAATTTTAAAATGAATATTAAACTCAAAAGGTAGAGTACAAGCGATACATGCCGCCATTTGCCGGTAAGTATTTTTAAAGAAACAAAACTTAATATTCCGAAGATGATGCCTTCTGATATACTCAGAGTTAGTGGCATAATGATGATTGTCAGAAATACCGGAATAGCTTCATAATAGTCTTCAAGGTTAATATTCTGGATGGGACTAATCATAAAAAGACCTACAATCACAAGCACAGGTGCTGTTGCTGCACTGGGGATCATACCAAATAAAGGATAAAGAAATAAAGCTAAAATAAACAGAAATGCTACAATAAGTGTGGAAAATCCGGTACGGCTCCCTGCTGAAATACCAGCAGCGCTTTCGATATAAGAGGTTACAGTGCTGGTACCAAAGATGGCACCAACAGTGGTTCCTATGGCATCTGCCAATAATGCCTGTTTAGATCGTGGCACATTTCCTTTCTCGTCAAGCATTTTTGCTTTTGAGCATACTCCGACCAGCGTACCGACTGTGTCAAAAATATCAACAAAAAGAAAGGTAAAAACTATTGTAATGATGTCAGGACGTTTGAAAAGTGAAAAGTCAAATGATAAAAATGTTGGTTTTATGGAAGGTGGAATACTTATAAGATTCTTCTCAGGTAAATGGGTTATTCCTAAAGGTATACCTACTATGGTTATAATAAAAATTCCTAATAACAGAGCACCCTTTATGCGAAAAATAAGCAATGCCCCTATTATAATAATACCGGTCATTGAAAGCAATACCTGTGGATCGGAAGTATTGCCCATTTTAAGTAATGTATCCGGATCTCCGACAATGAAACCTGCGTTTTTAAGGCCAATCAGTGCGATAAAAAGACCTATGCCTACTGATATGGCATATTTAATATTAACCGGAATGCTTTTAATAATTACTTCACGAATATTAAAAAATGACATCAGAATAAAAAGAATGCCTTCGGTAAAGACAGCAGTTAAAGCCATCTGCCAGCTATATCCCATGGCGTTAACAACAGTGTATGTGAAAAATGCGTTTAATCCCATGCCGGGAGCCAGTGCAATAGGAAGATTTGCCATCAGTGACATAAAAATCATAGCAACAACCGATGAAAGTACCGTAGCAGTGAAAACAGCGCCTTTGTCCATACCTGCATCACTCAGAATCTGGGGGTTAACAGCAAGTATATACGCCATTGTCATAAATGTGGTAAGGCCACCGATTATTTCATTACGGACATTACTATGGTTTTCTTTGAGGTGAAATATTTTATCAAGCATATACTTTTAATTTTAAGTATGCTTTTTAATGTAAAATTAAAGAAATTCGTTTTTTATGGATAATTTTTATAGTCAGAATTCCCATCGAAATCCGATTGTTGGCATAAATTCCCATTTATTGGGGCCAACAGGAAAATTTTTGCTTATTTCAACCTCTCCACCCAGCGCAATTTCTGATGTTATCATAAACCACAATTGTGGTTCGGTTTGTATAACTATTTCTTTTTTATCACTATCGCTTATTTTATCCTGCGACCAAATATCAAGGAAACCGGTTAGCAATATACGGTCCTTCCATAAAGGCTGAAACCAGACGGTGGTAAATTGAAAATCGGGTACGTCCATGCCCCTGGGTATTCTGCACAATATCATCGTTGATAAAACCACATTCCCTATTTTGACCGGATAACCAAAGCCGGTAAGAAATACGCTGTTATAACTCAGGGCTGACATGGTGTCTTCTGATGCTTTATATGCCATAAACCCGTCATTATATTCTATATGATACGTAAGTTGCTCAAGTCCTCTTATTTTTCTGATACCCGGAATATAAAAATCTCTAGATATTTCCCAATAGGCAGCAGACATGCTGCGTGGCCTGCCGGGAAAGTCAAAGTCAAAATCGGCAAACCAGAATGTTGATCCCAGTGTATCAGGCCTGAACATCTCAAGTGTGGCTGTGCAGAATTTACGGCCTTCGCCAAAATCATAATGCAGTTGCAGGTTTTGGGCATTTGTAATGCTGGTTATGAAGAAAAATACAACAAAGAGAATCTTTTTCATATTTTTTCGGTTTGGTAAAATGGGAGCAAATATAAAATTTTTGTTAATCAGGCTAAAACTACAACGAAATTATCCCAGATTCACCAATTGAACTTTTCAATTGACGGATATCGGATTATGTTTTTTTGACTATGTATTGAAGAATATAAGCTTATCAGCCGGAATAAAAGAAATAATGTTATCTTTTGATAAATCAGAGTTGGTTATTGACATTCAGATCTCATTAATGAATTTCTCTGATAAATTTGTTAATTTCGGTTAGGTAAACGAATTAAATCACTTAAAATTGAAAAAATGGAAATCATTGTAACGCTTATTACAGGTGCACTTGCCGGTTGGCTGGGGAGCATGATCTATAAGGGCAGCGGCCTCGGTTTTATTGGTAACTTAATAATAGGTATTATAGGAGGATTTGTTGGCTTTTGGCTTTTTAGGAAACTCGGCATTAACATTGGTACCGGATGGGTTGCAGCCATTATAACTGGTGCAATCGGAGCTATCATTATTTTATTCCTGTTTAATCTGGTATTTAAAAAACGATAGCATTTTTTCAGTTTATTCAGATTTCCTGACAGGCAGATTATTTCTAAAATCCAAATTCGTCAATTGAGAAAATCAATTGACGAATCGACCAACAAAA
>CAZBCB010000169.1:0-6608 GCA_964489905.1 uncultured Bacteroidales bacterium | reverse complement strand
GGGGTCAAATCAGGGTTAGTACTGATAAATAAATCCGGTCTAATCATCAGAATTCACTGAAATGCTTTTTGATATACCCAAGGCTGCTTCTATAGAGCTGACAACTTTTATATTACCATCAAAAGACCCGGCATTTTTTATAAATCCAAATTTCTTAATAGAAACAATATGTTTAAAAGTATATAGTGTTTTTATTGACTAATCCCGGGCATACTTCAGGCTTTTCCACAGGGTTGCCTTCTGATTTATACGGGATTTTCCACAGCACGGACAAGTTTTTTAAGAACGCCATCAACGGCTGATTCCACACGTTTCCAATCGGGTATCATTGGCGATCCTTTTGGATTGTTATAAAAACTTTGAGTCGCATGATCAATACCCTGAGCAAAAAGTTCAACCGTCTTAAGTTCATCATGAAAATCATAGCTTATACGATGGCTGTACATATCGGCATACGATTCATATATACCAACAATTTCACGGGCATTTTTCAGATAGGCCAGCCTTATGGAGTTAAAAGTGTCCTGCCCCATAATCCTGCCGTTGCTGGCAAGAAATGTGAAAAAAGTGCGTGCGATATCTGAGGCCATTTTATATAATCCTTTTTCTGGTGAGGTACCTACCCGTTGATGTTTGTGGTCATAGCGTGAGGTAAGTTCAACCTGGCAAATTCGGTTAACCCGCATATTGCGAAAAATCTCACCGAGTATCCCTACTTCAATTCCCCAGTCACTCGGAAATTGCAACATGCGTGCCTGGCTGACAAATGTTGCAAACTCTCCTGATAAGGGATATCTAAAGTCGCCCATATAATCAATAAATTCGGTAGTACCGAAAATATCTTTAAGTGCACGTACAAAAGGAAAATAAAACAGACGTGTCACACGTCCGAAGAAACGCTCGTTATATCGAATATAATAACCTTTGGAAAACTGATATTTCAGATGAACTATCGGAAATAACAGGCGAATCAGAAAGTTTTTATCATACGTAATAATATCAGCATCATGAAAGGCCAGCGCTGATACGTCGCTTTTTGCAATCACATATCCCAATCCTGTCCATACCGAATTTCCTTTTCCGCGTAAGCCGACAAACAGTTCTTTCTCTATTTCAGTCAGAACCTTTCTTACTTTAGGGCTGTCATTCCAGATTAATACCCCTTTTTTTTCCAGTGGTTTTGTGATCTCAACAGACTGTTTGTACTCATTTTCAGAAGCCTGGTCGAGGCATATATATACCTTCCTGATAAATTCCATCTGGGATAGCTGCCGTATGATCGACCGCATAGCAATGCCTGACAAATCAGAAAACAAAGCAGGAATTAATACACCAATTGGAATTTTTCGTGATTCCAGCAAAATCTTTTCTTCCATACTGCTGGTGTCTTCATTCGGAAGCAACGAAAATGTCGGAAGCTTATTGATGTAAAAATCAGCCATAAATCAATTTGATTTCCAGATTTAAATTTCTGAAATCAAATTGAGAAAAAAAAATTTCTGTTAGTATTTAAAGAAATTATCGTTACCGATACCCACATCAAATCGTCCGTTTGTACAGCTTACAGGTTCATTCTTAAAAAATGTCTGAAATTCAAACGTGCCTGAAACAATTACTTCGGTATTCTGCTTGTCGACGAGCAGGTTTTGCACTCTTCTGAACGTAATATTCCCGTTTAAAATCGATGCTTCGCTTTCAGCAGTATCAATTTTTATTTTAATCCTGCAAAGCGGACTGGTGAGATCAATAACCGAATCATTAAGCATAACCAGATCCTGATATGTCGATGGATTGAAGCCGTATAAATCAAAACTTACTGACATGTTTTTTTCTTGTGAAAAATAATCTGCGCCCCCTTTCTTACCCCGCAGGATGAAAGAAGTTTTCCCGCCGGTATTAATAACTTTAGCCGGGATTTCATAATCATCATAAATAAAAAGATCACGGTCAAAATAAGCTCCGAAGGTATTATAACCCCATTCTGAATAAGCCGGCAGATTGGGAAATGATTCATCAGGAATGAAAATTGATTTTTGCAGGTCATAATCTTTGCTGCATGATAAAGCAATCATGCAAAATATGATATAAAAAAACTTATTTGTCTTCATAGCGGATAATTTTTAAAAGGGTAAACGTAAATTAAACTGAAAACCACCTCCACCTATTGGATCAACTAAACCTGAATTATTAGAGGTAAAAACAAAAGTCGGAACATTTGCTTCAATATTTACACCGGGAAACCTGTTTTTGCCAATTTTAAGACCCACTGCCAAAAAAACCGAAGCTACCATTGAATAAGGGTCTTCTATCACTTCTGATACTTCATCCTGATAGGCTTCCATTTCCTCATTATAAAAGGATATTGTTTCTTTTGTGTGAATATGGAAATTAAAATCTGTGCCAATTTTATAATATACATTAACCCACCAGTCCCGGCCCGGGTTCGGATAAATCTTTAATTCTAGAGGAATACCCAGATAATGAGAATGCTGCAGTATTTCTTTTACACGGGCAAATTCACTGTTGTTACCATCTTCTTTATATAATACATAAAAGAAAGTTGATGAACTCCTCCAGTACATTTCTTTTCCTATTGAGCTTTCAAGTCGTGTGTACCTTATACCTGATGTCAGACCAAGAACATCGTTCAGTATTTTATATTCCCCCTTAATACTGAAATAATTTTTGTAACACATAGCATTAATCTGGTCTGCTGAATTATCATCAAAGTAATCATAATAGTAATAATAATAATAGGGATTAATATCATCACGGATATAATCTTTTTCAGGAACGTTGCAGCCAATAAAATCTATACCTGCATCGATGTAAATCAGCTTTTTCTTTTCACCCTGGCCCATCGAAGGCAAGATAAGGGCGAAAAACATAATAATAAACAGAATTCTTTTTATTTTCATAAATGTAAATTTAACGGGTTTATTGGAGATGATGTACAAGTAATGCAAAAGGTTGCTTTCATCTGTAAAAATGTATATATTTTTTTTAATCGCAAAAAAACATATTTTTGAAACAACATTCAATACTTTTTATGTACCATCTGTTAAAAAAAGAAATCAATGGTTTTTTCAGTTCACTTACAGGTTATCTGGTAATTATTACATTTCTTACAATTACGGGCTTATTCTTATGGGTGTTTGAAGGGCCGCTGAACATACCCGAAGGTGGTTATGCCACAATCGATTCTTTGTTTGTGCTGGCTCCCTGGGTTTTTCTTATGCTTATTCCGGCTATAACCATGAGAATGTTTTCAGAAGAAAAAAAAACCGGGACACTCGACTTGTTATTTACGCGACCACTTAGTATTATGCAAATTATTATTGCCAAATATCTGGCTGCTCTGGTATTGGTAATCCTCGCACTTCTCCCCACTTTAATTTATTATTTATCTGTTGTTTTACTCGGAAATCCGGTTGGTAACATTGATACCGGCGGAACCTGGGGATCATATATCGGACTTTTTTTCCTCGCGGCGGGCTATGCAATTATTGGCCTTTATTGCTCATCGTTAACTGATAATGTGATTATTTCATTTTTACTGGCTGCAGCAATCTGTCTGTTTGTCTGTTTTGGCTTTGAAAAATTAAGTTCAATGGGATTTCTGGGGCACATAGGTGAATTGATTCAGAAACTTGGGATTTACGAACATTATAAATCATTAAGCCGTGGAGTGATTGATTCAAGGGATATTGTATATTTCTTAGCACTGATAGCTGTTTTTCTGATTCTTACACGTTATAACCTTGAAAAAAGAAAGTAACCATGCACATTAAATTGTTTTCAGGAACAATAAAAAAACAGGTAAAGCCGGCTGTTCAGATTATTATAGTAATATTAACTGCAATAATATTATCATCTTTCTTTTTCAGGATAGATCTGACATCTGAAAAAAGATACACATTATCGGCTTATTCAAAGAAAGTGCTGAAAAGGTTGAATGATGTCGTTTTCATAAGGGTTTATCTTGACGGGGATTTGAATATTCCTTTCCTTAAAATGCAACGTTCTGTCAGAGAAATGCTTGATGAATTCAGGGTTTACGGAAGAGATAATCTTCAGTACGTATTTATCAACCCGTTTGAGAGCAACGATGCACAGGTAAGAAAAGATATGTTTAATGAGCTTTATGAAAAAGGCCTTAAACCCGTGAACATTTTATCAAACGATAAGGAGGGTGGCAGTTCTGAAAAAATCATCTTTCCTGGTGCTATTATTGCTTATCGAGGAGTAGAAGTGCCTGTCAATCTGCTGCAGAACAATCCGCAGTTATCAGCCGAAGAAAATATTAATAATTCATTGCAATTACTTGAATTTGAGTTAATTAAGGTCATAAGCTCAAGAGCAAAGGATAATACAGAAAAACTGGCATTTATTGAAGGCCATGGAGAGCTTGATGAATATCAAACCGAAGATATTTCTAAAGAAATTGCATGGTTTTATCAGGTTGACAGAGGCAGAATACAAGGAAAGTTAGGAATACTCGACGATTATAAGGCAGTAATAATAGCAAAACCTGCATTGCGTTTCAACGAACAGGATAAATTGGTGCTTGACCAGTACCTTATGAAAGGCGGAAGAATACTATGGTTTCTCGACAGGGTTGACGTAAGCACCGACAGCCTCACCATGGATGCTACAATGGCCATGATTAATGATTTAAACCTGGATGATATGTTATTTCGTTATGGTATTAGAATTAATCCTGTATTGATAAAGGATTTGCAATGTAATATTATACCGGTTAATGTGGCACTTGCCGGTAATACTCCCGACTTCAGACCCTCACCATGGTATTATTTCCCTCTGCTTTCATCTCCGCCTGGTCATCCTGTTACCCGCAATCTTAACATGATTAAATCGGAGTTTGTCAATACAATTGATACCATTGGAGCAAGGAAGGGTATAATAAAAACTGTTTTACTTAAATCATCAGTCTATTCAACTTTTTCTGTTGCACCGGCATTAATAAGCCTCGATGAAATAAGGATTAAACCAAACCCCGAAGAATTCAGGAGTTCAGGTATGCCTGTGGCAGTGTTGCTTGAAGGAACTTTTGAATCGGTTTTCCGAAACAGGATGGTTGATAATATAATACCTGGCGCAGCTAAAGATTTTATTGCTTCAGGTAGTGCTTCCAAAATGCTTGTTGTTGCTGATGGCGATATTATTCGGAATGACATAAGAATTACTCCAAAGGGAATTTACAGTCTGCCGCTTGGTTTTGACCGTTATACGCAGCAAACATATGGCAATAAGGATTTTATTATGAATGCATTGCATTATATTACCGGAAACGAAGAACTTATTAAACTGCGTTCAAGAGAAATTACATTAAGACTTCTTAATAAAGTTAAAGTAAAGGAAGAGAAAGTATTCTGGACTTTAATCAACACCGCGTTGCCTGGTGTTGTCATTATTATAGCAGGCCTTATATATAATTATCTACGCAGGCGGAAATATACAACAATATAATTGGCAAAATATGAAAAAAAGAATTGCTTCATATTTTGTTTTCTTTTTGCTGGCAACAACAGCTTTGTTTTTCATACTTAAAAACCACAAAGGCACTTTACGTCCGGATGAAATTAATTTTTCACTTGAAAAACCTCAGGTGATTGATAAGATTGAGATCAGCAGGAAAGGAAAAACTATTTTACTGGAGAAAGAACACCATAAATGGAAACTTAACCATGAGTATCCTGCCCGGAATGAAACTGTTGAACTTTTTCTTAAAGCCTTGGGGCGTATCACTGTCCTGTCACCTGCTTCCAAAACAATAATTGATACAATCACCGTTAAATTATTAAATAAGGGCATTTCTCTGAAACTTTTTCATAATGACAACATTATTAAGTCTTTATATATTTATTATGAGGATAAGAATCTTCCCGGTACTTATATGATGGATAGCCGCATGCTTAAGCCTTACATGGTTAGTTTAATCGGTTATAACAATAATAATATCGAAAAACTATTCAGTCTGAATCCTGCGGTGTGGCGTGATAATATTCTGTTCGATATGAAACCGGCTGAAATTTATTCAATTGAAATAATATACCCCCGGCAACCAGATGCGTCTTTTAAAATTATTAATCAGGCAGGAAAAGAACCATTGTTATTTTCATTGAAGTCAGCTGTTCCTGAAATTAAGGCCAATACTGAAGAATTGAAGGATTATCTTTCTTATTTTGTTGGTGTTCATTATGTTGTTAATGATTATGAGGTTGATCGTACCAAATTGCAGGAACTGTTTGCTACACTGAAAATTATTAGTACAAAACAACAGAAATATGAATTGAAAGCATATCGCAAACTACAGCCAGACGGAAAAGGCTTTGATATCAATTATTATTATATTCTGGAAGAACAAGATACTATACCTTTGCTCGTTAAATATACCGAAACAGACCCTATCATGAAGACTTTCAGTGATTTTATCAACTCAAATTCGTCAATTGAAAAGATCAATTGACGAATCGACTGACAAAATTTATTCCGGCCGGCATTCCCGAATGAAATATTTTAATAAGTCGGGGTTTCCTCGATAAGTCAATAGAAACAATACTTTTAAATATTTTTTGTGTTTCTGT
>CAZBCB010000168.1:5541-6708 GCA_964489905.1 uncultured Bacteroidales bacterium | reverse complement strand
AAACTAATTATATGAAACCAGCCCTATTCAATAACTACAGATTCAAGGCTTATATTATTGCTTTTACACTTCTTATTACCATTAAATCATTCCCGCAGAACTACATTAAAATAATGCCTTTAGGCAATTCAATTACCTTTGATACTTATTCGGGTGATGCAAGGCCCGATGGAGATAAAATTTCATATCGTTACCGTCTTTATCAGAATCTGATAGGTGGCGGCTATAATTTTGATTTTGTAGGCAGTAAAAAAAGCGGTGGTAATTATTTACCAACAGCATCCCCCGATTATTCAGATAATGCCGGTTTCCCCGGAATTACAACTTCACAGCTTTATACCCTGCTGCAAACGGGTAGTTTTAGTGGTTGCCAGCTGCCTTCATGCCCTCAGAATTATCTTGAATATTATAAACCTGATGTAATTTTGTTGCATATTGGCACAAATGGCCTAAGCAGTAATGACGATGCTAATGCAATGATCAGCGACCTAACAAATATTCTGAATCTTATTGATAATTACGAAAATACTATAGGCAATAAAGTACCTGTTTTCCTGGCACAGATAATCAACCGTGCACCTGACGGCACTCATGCACCAACAACATATTATAATTCAGGAATTGCCAGCCTGGTTTCCTCAAGACCTTCCGACGCACTGGTGCTTGTTAATATGGAAACTGCGGCAGGGATTAATTATCAGTACAGCTCCTCAGGAGGTGATATGATTGATGTTTTACACCCCGATGTCAGTGGCTATAACAAAATGGGCGACAATTGGTATAATGCCATAAATACCTATAATTTTAACCCAATTCTGGACAATACTTCTTTCAGTATTAATGAAAACACCAGTAATGGTACCACAGTTGGCATTGTTACCGGAAGGGACTTAGACCCCGGAACCACACTTTCGTATAGCATAATTTCTCAATCACCTGCAAATGCTTTTTCTATCAATTCTTCTACCGGCACAATAACAGTATCAAATTCATCTTTACTTGACTATGAAACGAATCCTGTTTTTATTCTTACGGTAAGAGTTAATGACGGATCACTTACTGATGATGCCCAGGTTACAATCAACCTGGTTAATGTTAATGAAGCTCCCGTAATTACTGTGCCAGGTGCACAGTCTGTTGCTGAAGATGTAAGCCTTGTTTTCAACA
>CAZBCB010000168.1:0-5441 GCA_964489905.1 uncultured Bacteroidales bacterium | reverse complement strand
GCAGCCGATGACGGCAGCGGAGGTACTGATTCTGAAAATATTAATATTACTGTAACTGCTGTTAATGATGCTCCGGTGATTACTGTGCCAGGTGCACAGTCTGTTGCTGAAGATGTAAGCCTTGTTTTCAACAATGCCAACGGGAATCTCATCTCTATAGCCGACCCTGACAACACTTCCCTCTCATTCACTGTTAATGTCAGTAACGGCACTTTTACACTGTCAACCCTCTCAGGTCTTACAGGTAGCGGCAATGGTGGCAATTCATTAAGCTATTCCGGAACGCTTGTAAGCATCAACAACGCTCTTACTGGCGCTTCTTTCAAGGGTACGGAAAATTATTACGGAAGTGCTTCAGTGACTATCGCAGCCGATGACGGCAGCGGAGGTACTGATTCTGAAAATATTAATATTACTGTAAATGCTGTTAATGATGCTCCTGTTCTCAATGGTATCGAATCAAGCCCATTGTCTTATAATGAAAATGCTGTCCCCACTCCAGTAACAAGTAGCATCACCATATCTGATGTCGATAATATCAATTTATCATCAGCTTCAGTTGCAATTACATCGAATTATCAAAACGGGCAGGATGTACTTTCATTCACTAACGCAAATGGTATTACTGCAACCTGGAATGCTACCACCGGTGTTCTCTCTCTATCTGGTTCTTCGTCGCTGGCAAATTATCAAACAGCGCTGCGTAATGTGCTTTACCAGAATACCAGCAATAATCCTTCCACGCTCACACGTACCGTTTCGTTCACCGTTAGCGATGGAACTGCTTCAAGTAACACCGTAACACGTAATATTTCAATAATTGCTGCAAACGACCCTCCTGTTGCAAGCAGTGTAAATATATCGCCTGCAGATAACAGAACAGGAATATTGAATACCGGCAATTATACTTATACTGACCCTGAAGAAGACCCTGAAGGTACGTCAACTTATAAATGGTACCGATCCGCAACATCAGACGGAGCAGGAGCAGTAGCCATTTCAGGAGCAACAGGCAAAACATATACGCCATCTTTGAACGATGGAGGTAATTATATTTGTTTTGAAGTTACTCCGATCGACAATAAAGGTGGTATCGGCACACCTGTAAAAAGTACCTTTAAATATATCAATGCAGCACCCGTGGCTTCAGGTGCTTATATTTACGTACCTCCGGCAGGAGCAGAGGTAGGACAAACCATCAGGGGACGCTTTACATACAGTGATAAAGAATCGAATGCCAGCGGTAATGCAATTTATCAATGGTATCGTTCAACCTCTTCCTCTCCGACCCCATCCAGTCCGGGAACAGCTATAGGTACTGATTCAACATATAAAATTAAAAGTGCAGATGGTGGGAAATATATCTGGTTTAAAGTTAAGCCCGTTGCAACTGCTGGTTCAACCCCGGGTGATTCAATCTGGAGTAATGTAATCGGCCCTGTTGGCTCATTTAGTGCGAGCATTTCAGGAACAGCTATCTATTGCCCCGGAATAACCATGCCAATAACCCTTACCATCACGGGAGGAAATCAACCCTACATAGCCACGCTCCGTCGTACCAACAGTCCACTCAACAAAGACACCACAATAACAGGAATAAGTAGCTCGCCGTATACATTGCAGGTTAAGATTCCGGGTACATACACACTGTTAAGTGTTACTGATACTGACGAAGAATCTGCTATTATTACTGGGACAGAGGTAACACTTTCCAATTATACAAAGCCTACGGTCAAACTCACAGGTTCAACTCAGATATGCTCAGGCGCCTCAGCTCAATTGCTCATCGATTTTGTAACCGGCAGTTCACCTTGGTCTTTCTCGTTGAAAAAAAATCTTGATCCCCCTGTAATCTATTCAAATGTTACCAAAGATACATCAATTACAGTGACTCTATCCGGACAATATAAAATTACAAACCTTAATGATCGCTATTGCACAGGTGATACGGTTGCAGGGTATGGTACTGCCACTATCAGTTACATTACTTCACCTTTTGCAACAATATCAGGAACTGATACTATCTGTCCTGCTGATACTGCAAGGCTTAATATTATTTTCACCGGTACTTCCCCCTGGAGCGTTACTTATTTGCGCAACGGGGTTAATCCACAAACAATAAATAATATCACTCAACCAAACTATACATTAAAAGTCGTTGGCGATGGTACTTATACCTTATCGGCTGTTTCAGATGCAATAAGGTCAGGGTGTGTATCAGGCAGCGGCAAGGTAGTCCACAGGGCTGTCCCCACAGCTAACATTACCGGCACAGCCAGCATTTGCGAACATACAACTTATGATATAAGAGTAACGCTTACTGGTACACAACCTTGGAATTTCAGCTACCATAGAGGTACAGAACCAGCTCTACAAATTACTAATGTAATAGTATCCCCTTATTATATCAATGTAAATAAAGCAGGTACTTATACATTGATTAATGTGTATGATAAATATTGTAAAGGAACAGTTTCGGGAAGTGCAGTGATAACAGTTACACCGGCACCAAATGTTACTATAACAGGGCTTTACCCAGCCTACAGCAAACAAGTCAATTGGGACACAGCAACTGTCAGTCCGACCAAGGGAGAACTTTTGTATGATATTAATAAAACTGTTATTGTATATAATAACAATGATAAATTCGCATTTTCTCCCATGTTTTCAAATACAGGCATTCACAGTATTGTTTATAAATACCGTGATCCTTCTACTTTCTGCTATGGTTATGACACTGCTGTAGTAGCCGTATTGGAAGCCAATGCCGATATAGTATTCCCCGAAAATGACACTAAGAAGTTCTTCTGTTATAATGAACCTCCGTTCCTTATTTCCGCGTATAACACAGCCAATGATACAGGTAGTTTTACAATAAGCGGCGGCACAGGACTTGCTGACCATCACAATAACACGGCAACCATATATCCTTCACAGCTTTCAACCGGAAAATATACAATCACTTATACATACTATGAGCACGGTGCCCCCTTATCAATTAACGAACAATTTGAAGTTGAATTCGTGAATAATATCTGGTTTATCGGTTTTGAAGGTACCTCTTATTGCGATAATGCAAGTGCCATAAAACTGAATGGTAACATGCAGGAAGGTATTTTCTCAGGCAAGGCAGTTTATGGTAATCTTAGCTCAGGATTTTATTTTGACCCGAAATTGACAATACCAGGCAACGATACCGTATTTTATACCTATACAACAGCCAAAGGTTGTTCACGCCAGATTTATAAAGCTGTTACAATACTTGATGCAGCCGATATTAATTTCACGGTTAACGATACCTGTGTTTCTCAAATGGCTTCTGATTCAACAGCTTTCATTAATCTGACCACATATACCGATCCGGTAGTATCATGGTTATGGAATTTTGATGATATAGGCAGTGGGGCCGGCAATACTTCAACGCTTAAGAATCCGAAACACAAATATGCTTCTGCCGAAAGACGCTTTGTTACACTTACTGCAACTACTTCGTCGGGATGCACAAGTACAAAACAAATTCGTCTGAATTTCGGTGACAGCCCTAACGCTGACTTTGAATGGGCATCCGAATGCTTCCACCCTGGCCAGAAGGTTAAATTTATTAATACATCCTATATCAATCCGGATAAAGGTACCATTATATATAATAAATGGAAATTTTATTCAGGCCAGACCTATGACAGTATTTTAGCACAGCATGCTGATTATCTTTATTCTGCTACCGGGATCTACAACGTTGAACTGATAGTACGTACCAATTATGGATGCGCTGATACTATTTTAAAAACGCTGCCATTAAAACCTACAATTAAAATAAGTACTGACCAGTCGTATTATGAAACTTTTGAAGACGGCCCAAAAGGTTGGATAAGTAATTATGATGTAACAGGTGTCAACTCATGGAAATTTGGCGAACCAAACGAAGGTTTCATCGGGGCTGCATCAGGTAAAAATGCCTGGTACACACATATTACAACTGACCCGTCGCCCAGAGAACAGTCATGGGTAACATCTCCATGTTTCGATTTTTCATCGGCTTTAAAACCTATGATAAAATTTAATTTCTGGAGACTTTTTAACCCTAATTTTGCACGTGATGGCGCCGTACTTCAATACACGGCAGATAGCGGCAAGACATGGATCAACACCGGACAATATCTTGAAGGGATTAACTGGTTCAACGATTTTAATATAAGTGGAAAGCCAGGTAATCAGTATATCGGGTGGTCAAAAACGGTTGACAATTCCTGGACAGAAGCACGGCATGACCTTGATGATGTTAGAGGAAAGAAAGACATCCAGTTCCGTTTGGCCTATGGTTCCGATGGTACTGCACGAGGCAATGAAGGCCTTGCTTTTGATAATGTATGGATTGGCGAACGCAATAAAATAGTGCTGATGGAACATTTTACCAATTCAAGCGATCAATTATCGAGGCAGGCTGATTCATTACTTAATATGCTTGCCAATAACAATCCTCTGGATATTGTTGATATTCAATACCATACATCTTACCCCGGATACGACCCATTCAATGAACTAAACTCTATCGATCCCACATCCCGTACCTTTTATTATGGAGTAACTACAAGCATTCCTTCAACTATAATGAATGGAGGTACGACATCAGCCTTCAGATTCGATTATAATACGAAACCATTGGAACCGGTATTAATTAAAACACAAGCACTTAATGATCCGAAATTCAGAATCAGATTGGATGTAAACAAACAGGAAGATGCTATTGTTATCAATGCTGATTTAACAGCATTACAGCAAATTACTAATCGTCAGGTAACCTTGCATATCGCTGTTATTGAACGAGTTGTTAGAGGCATTACCGGAACCAACGGACAAACTGTTTTTGAGAGCGTCCTTAAACAAATGCTGCCTGATGCCGGAGGTACAGTATATACCCAAAACTGGAACCCGGGTGACAATCAGACCGTTTCATTTACATGGCCATATAATAATGTTTATAATCCTGATGAAATAAGAGTAGTCGCATTTGTGCAGGATGAGCAGACTCAGGAAATATATCAGACTGCTATTGACAGAACAGACCCACTTGTTTCTGTAAAAGATAATAAACAAGTGTCAGAACCAAATAACCAGTTTATCATATTCCCTAATCCTCTTAGCAGCAGTATTATTTATTTAAGGTTTAACCAGACACTGGAGAAAAAAGCTGACATTTATCTTTTTGATAATACAGGTAAAATAGTTTCCACTGAAGAAATATATCCGGGAAATAAACTGTATCAAATAAACATGGAAAACTATCCTGATGGATTCTATTTTATCAGAATTTCATCAGATAATCAGTTTATGGGTACACATAAACTAATAATTGCCAGATAGTTGAATCAGATGATTCATAAAAATTGTTACTGAGGGAAGTCATCTTATACAGTATTTTTCTGGTATGCAATAAATTAACT